>NZ_JAUQXO010000015.1:0-39039 GCF_030834625.1 Geobacter sp. | reverse complement strand
GCCCAGATGAAGGCGTTCTTCGACCGCTGCAACGGATTGATCCACTGCATGGCACTGGAAGGGAAATACGCTGCCGTCGTGGAGACCTCCGGCGGTGGTGAGGACGCCGACGTGATCTCCTACATGGAACGGGTCGTCAATACCCTGGGGGCAACATCTGTCGGAGGTATCGGCTCTCCCATGGCAGGGATAAGAACCTTCCCCGAGGAAGCGAACCTTTATGGCAAGGCACGTGCCCTGGGCTGCGAGCTCTGCCACTGCATCAGGGAGAAGCGGCAGTTCCCGGGACAGGATCAATTTCTCGATGCATTCCGGTCGAGGATGTCAGGCCTGGTCGAATTCATGAAGGAGTACTGGGTGTTCGAGCGTGAATACTGGCGGAATAAGACTCTTAGAGGAAGCGAACATGTTTGAAGTGCATTACAACGAGGAAATGGAAGCGGAAGTTCAGCGCCTTGAGGCGAAGAACAGGGCTGCTGCTGCCGGGCACCCCGAATGGGACAACGCATGCGCTGTTTGCGGGTGCCAGCTTGCGTCAATAACCATCGATAGGTGCGATCATTGTCTATGAAAACAGTTCTTCCAAGAAGTAAGATTCCATGCAGGGCTTGAGAAGAGCTTTGAATGGTCGCCATTCAGATGCTCGGATATTACAATTTTAGGCCATTCAAGGCCCGAGAAGCCTTGGGTATTTTGGGCACAGGCTTGACTAAGATGTGGGGGAACTGGTTGGAAGGGCCTATAGTGTTGAAAATTTGTCAGATGCCTTGTCTTTAACTTTCTTTGAATAGCAATAAAAAACGGGCCGAGTTTTTTGACTCGGCCCGTTGTGTTTTCTGGTGGGCGATGCTGGGTTCGAACCAGCGACCCCTGCCGTGTGAAGGCAGTGCTCTCCCGCTGAGCTAATCGCCCGTTAAGTAGAAAATTAAATAGCAAAATCGCTAAAACATGTCAAGCGTTGAATTTTCTCCATTGGATCTTTACGGTTTGCGAGCATTTCAGCGATAGTAAAAAAACGTTATACACTCCGTGAATACACCTTGACAGCCAATTGACGCTGTTGTTATAGTCCCAAACTGTAATTTTTACCGACGCTAAAACGGGAGACGGTTTTGAGCACGAAGCAGATTACCGTCAGACATGACGAAGTCATAGCGATTGTTTCTCTTGCCAGACCCGAGACACGTAACGTCTTGAGTCGTGATTTAGTTACAGGACTTCTCTCAGTATTTGCCTCGCTAAAGGATGATGAGCGGGTGAAGGGGATTTTAGTGACAGGCGAAGGGAAGAGCTTCTGTGCCGGCGCTGACATCTCCGAGATGGCGCGCATGACCTCTGCCGAAGCGGCATCGTTCGCCGACTTGGGGCAGAAGCTCATGTTTGCTGTTGAGAAAGTCGGAAAGCCGGTTGTTGCTGCCGTGAATGGCCATGCCCTGGGTGGCGGACTTGAACTGGCCTTGGCGTGCGACTTCATTGTCGCCGCGGATTCTGCGGTCTTCGCTGCTCCAGAGGTCCTCATCGGCATTATGCCCGGTTTTGGCGGTACGCAGCGTCTTCCGCGGCTCATCGGCAAGTCACGGGCCAAGGAGATGATCTTCACCGGCGAGAGGGTAAGTGCGGAGCAAGCCTACGCCATCGGCCTCGTTAACCGGATTGTATCTGACGATCTTCTCCTGACCGAGACGGCTGCACTCCTCAAGGCCATTTGTAGTCGCGGCGTTCTCTCCTTGCGTGTTGCCAAAGAGGTCATCGATGCAGGGTCGGGCGTTGATCTTGCCACGGCTTGTCTCATGGAGCGTGATGCCTTTGCACTCTGCTTTGCCACTCACGACCAAAAGGAGGGAATGCGTGCCTTCATGGAGAAGCGGGAACCCCGCTTCACGGGACGGTAGGAGGTCGCAGCGCATGACGATGCTTGAGCAGGGGTGCATACAGGTCTATACGGGTAACGGCAAGGGGAAGACCACGGCCGCCTTGGGACTCGCCTTCCGGGCTCTGGGCCGGGGGATGAAGGTCTTCATGATTCAATTCATGAAAGGCGGAGGTCCCTACGGAGAGCATGCCGCTGCAGAGCGGTTCGCTCCGGACTTCACTATTATTCAGACCGGGAGACCGGGGTGGGTGAACCGGGACAACCCCGACCCAGAGGATGCCCGCCTTGCCCGAGAAGCACTGGAAACCGCACGGACTGCCTTGACCGGCGGCGAGTATGATCTTGTCATTCTTGACGAGGTTAATGGTGCTGTTTCTTTCGGTCTGCTGTCCGTCGAAGACCTTCTTGATTTCATGGAGAAGAAGCCTCATTGTGTCGAACTTGTTCTGACCGGAAGAAACGCAGACGAGCGTGTCATCTCGGCTGCTGACCTCGTAACCGAGATGCGGGAGATCAAGCATTACTACCGCGCCGGCGTGCCGGCGCGAGTCGGAATAGAAAAGTAAGGAGAGAGCCATGTCAGAAAGAACGCTGCGTATACTCGTGGGTAAACCAGGGCTTGACGGTCACGACCGGGGAGCCAAGATCATTGCCCGGGCATTCCGCGATTCCGGTTTCGAGGTGATTTACACGGGGCTCCACCAGACGCCGGAGCAGATCGTTTCCGCAGCCATTCAGGAGGACGTGGATGCTGTCGGGCTGTCGATACTCTCGGGTGCCCACAACGCGCTCCTGCCGCGGGTCTGCCAGCTTCTCAAGGAGAAGGGAGCCGACGACATCGTTGTTTTTGGCGGCGGTGTCATTCCCGACGACGACATCCCCGGGCTGAAGGGTGCGGGCGTCAGTGAGGTCTTTACTCCGGGGACCTCCACGGAGCACATCGTGCAGTGGGTTCGGGAGAACGTCACGCCGCGGGCGTAGCGGTTGAGCGTTATGCCCTACAAGAAACTTCGTATTGAGGTCAAGAACCGCGTCGGTTTTATCCTGATGGGTGCGGGTCATCGCTTCAACAAACTTACCATTACCATGCTGAAAGAGTTGAAGCGGGCGGTGGCCGAGTTGTCGCGGCATCCCGACGTTGTGTGTATCGTCATCACTGGTTATCCTGGCGAATCCTTCGCCGTCGGTGCCGATATCTACCAGATGGTGGAGTTCGGCCCAGCCGACGGTTTTTCCTTTGCCGAGTTGGGACAGTCACTCTTCACGGCCATGGAGGAGTGTCCCAAACCGATCATCGGTGCCCTCAACGGCATCACCATGGGGGGGGGATGCGACCTGTCTCTGGCCTGTGACCTGAGGATCGCAAGCGATGCGCTCGTCATTGCCCACCCCGGCGCCAAGCTGGGGATCATAACCGGTTTTTGCGGTACGCAGAAGCTACCGCGCCTCGTGGGGAAAAATTTCGCCCGAGAGATCTTCATGACCTCTGAGCCTTACGGCGCCGCTGATGCGTTGCGGATGGGGCTTGTTGACCGTGTTTACCCGGCCGATGAGTTCTGGGAGCGGGTTGTGGCTTTTGCAGAGCGAACCGCCACGGCCTCGCCGGCGGTTCTTGCCATGGCAAAGAAGGCGATCAATGCTTCTGAGGACTGTGACCTGAAAACAGGCTGTGCCCTGGAGGCGGCCTCCTTCGCGTATCTCTTTGCCACTTCTCCTGAGAGGGAACGGATGACTGGATTTCTAGAAGGAACAGCGAATGTCTTTGGCTCATAGGATACTCGCCGGTGACCTGCGTGCTGCGGCCCGCCTCATGCGTGATTTGGACGACGGTTTTCGGAGCGCCGCAGCGGAGATGAAGCTTCTGTATCCACACACGGGCCGGGCGTTTATCCTTGGTATAACCGGACCGCCAGGGGCGGGGAAATCGACGTTGGTGGATCAGCTTATCGCCGTCTACCGGCAACGGAGAAGCAGGGTGGGGGTTGTTGCCATTGACCCCACGAGTCCCTTCACCGGTGGCGCAATCCTTGGTGACCGGATCAGGATGAACCGTCATGCAGAGGACCCCGGCGTCTTTATCCGGAGCTTGGCCACCCGCGGCCACATGGGGGGGCTTTCCCGCTCCACCGGCGATGTGGTGAACGTCATGGACGCCATGGGTATGGAGGTGGTTATCATCGAAACGGTCGGGGTAGGGCAGGACGAGATCGATATCGTCCGGATGGCCCATACGACCGTGGTTATTTCGGTGCCGGGGCTTGGAGACGACATTCAGGCCATCAAGGCGGGGGTACTAGAGATCGGCGACCTCTTCGTGGTGAACAAGGCTGACCGGGAAGGGGCTGACCGGACTGCCCGGGAGCTTGCCGCCATGCTGGAGATGAAGCAGACCAAGCCGGGCGATTGGCAGCCGAAGGTACTCCTCACCGAAGCAAGCCGTAACCGTGGTATCACTGAGATGGTGGAGGAAATTGAGACCCACCGCCGTCACCTCATCGAGTCGGGCGCCCTTGAGAGGATCAGGGAAGAGCGCAGTGTGCGGCAGTTTATGGATCTGCTTAAGGAGCGGCTTTTCGCCGAGGTCTTCGGCCACATCCAGGTAAACGGCCGGTTCCGTGAGATCGTCGAGGAGATGACGGCCCGCCGGACCGACCCCTACAGCGCCGTAGAACTGATCTTAACCGAGCGGTTTGCGGGGCACCGGATGTCCAACTCTTGACCGTACCGTTGAAAAATGCTACGTTATATCGCTAACAAATAATGGGGCCTCGGCCCCATTCCTTTTTTCGGCAGGACTGGTACCCAATGATCCGCAAGCTGGCATACGTCATCGCACTCCTCATCTTCGGCGCAATAGTCATTCACAGGCCCGGATCCACTGCCGACCCGGCAGCCTCTCCCGTGGACGGAGCCAAGGAGGATCTCTCCCGGATTGACTACCCGAGCCACCGGCAGATTGACTGGGAACCCCACTTCATCAGACCCCACGAGACTCTCGAAACTCTTTTCGGCAACGACTGGACCACGGTGGCCCGTTTCAATAGATTGGATCGCCGTCACACGTACCCAGGCATGACCATCAAGGTCCCCACCGACATGGAGGCAGCCCGTCGCTACACCCCACTTCCCCTGGAGTATGAGCCGGCTAGGCGCTATGACCGGTATATACTCATCAGCCTGACCGAACAGTGGATTGGTGCCTACGAAAATGGGCAACTTAAATTTTCCATGCCTGCGGCCACCGGCAAAAAGGGATACGAAACCCCCACCGGTCTTTTCCGGGTCGATGCCCGCCACCGCACCCACACCTCTTCCCTCTATCAGACCGACGACCAGTCGGCCCAGTATCCCATGGATTTCGCCATGCGTTTCCATATCGGCTCCGACAACGTGGCCTACTGGATCCATGCGCGGGATCTCCCCGGCAAACCCGCATCCCACGGCTGCGTCGGGCTCTTTGATGAGCAGATGCAGAACCGCATGTATGGCATCCCTGGGAAGCCGGTCCTCCAAGATTCCAAAAAACTCTACGACTGGGCCGTTGGAGAAGCCGAGTATGGCGAAGACACCGGTGATCTGGAGTTACTCGACAGCGGCCCGATGGTGGAGGTGATCGGAGAAAATCCCGTGTATCAGCCCGCGCCCCTCAAGCCGCTGGTGGCATCCCGCTGATCTTTCCTTTACTTTTGCCGCTGATGCGGCACACTCTCTCCCATGGACGTCATCACCACCCACGTGAATGCCGATTTCGACTGCCTTGGCGCCATGGTAGCAGCGAAGAAGCTCTATCCCGATGCCCTCATGGTCTTTCCCGGATCCCAAGAGAAAAGCATCAGGGATTTCTTCCTCAAGACTACCGGTTACATGCCGGCCTTGACCCGCCTGAAAGACATCGACCTCTCTCGGATATCACGGCTGATTCTTGTGGACTGCCGTCACTCGTCGCGCATTGGCCGGTTGGCCGAGGCGGCGAAACGACCTGGCGTTGTGGTCCATATCTACGACCACCATCCCGGCTCATCAGGCGACATTGACCACAGTGGCGGCGAGATTCGCGAGTGCGGCTCATCCACTGCGATTCTGGCCAAGATTCTCATGGAGAAGGGGATCGAGGTGACGCCTGTCGAGGCTACCCTCATGATGCTCGGCATCTACGAGGATACCGGAAACCTTACCTTCCCCTCGACGAGCGTTGATGATTACGCAGCTGCCTCCTGGCTTTTGTCCCATGGGGCAAACCTCAATATTGTCGCCGAATTTGTTTCACAGGAGTTGACCGCCGAGCAGGTGTCGCTGTTGAACGACCTCCTCCAGTCGTTGCATACCGTTAGTGTGAACGGAGTTGATATATCGCTCGCCCACGCTTCCCTTGATTACTATGTGGGAGATATCGCGGTATTGGCCCACATGATGCGCGACATGGAAAACTTGGAGGCGCTTTTCATCGTGGTTGGCATGGCGGAGCGTGTCTATGTCGTGGCGAGGAGCCGCATCCCTGAGGTGGATGTGGGGGCGATCCTGCGTGAATTCGGTGGTGGTGGGCATGCAACTGCAGCTTCAGCCACGGTACGTGATCAAACCGTCATTCAGGTTTTGGGGAGGTTCCAGCAGCTGCTTCCCCAGTGGGTCAATCCGAAACGCACGGCGAGCGACCTCATGTCTTCGCCGGTGAAGACGTTGTCGGCGGAGACCACAATCGCCGAGGCCCGCGAACTCCTCACCCGCTACAACGTGAACGCCATGCCGGTAATCGACGATGGACGTATGGTCGGGATCATTTCCCTGCGGATCGTGGAGAAGGCCCTGTATCACGGGCTCGGTTCCCTGCCGGTCAGCGAATATATGCATACGGAGTATATGCGGGCGGAGCCCGAGACACCGCTCAACGTTATCCAGGACTATATCGTCGGGCAGCACCGGCGGCTTGTGCCGGTCTTCGCCGGCGAGAAACTCATCGGGGTCATAACGCGGACCGATCTATTGCGTTACATGTATGCCGGCATGCAGCGCAGTGCCGAGGCGGTCTACGATCTTGGCCGTGAGACACCGCCGGTGCGCCGCCGCGAGGTGGTTCACCTCATGAACAAGAATCTTCCGCGGCGGATGGTGGAAACTCTCCGAGAGCTGGGAAGGGTAGGGGACAAGCTGGAACTCCCGATTTATGCCATCGGTGGTTTTGCTCGTGATCTCCTGCTAGGTGGCAAGAACGAGGACATCGACGTCACCGTTGAGGGAGACGGCATCCTCTTCGCCGAAACCTTTGCTGCCGGTCACGATTGCAGAGTCAAGAGCCACGATAAATTCGGCACCGCGGTCATCGTTTTTCCCGACGGAACGAAGATCGACGTGGCAAGCACCCGTCTGGAATATTACGAAACCCCTGGCGCCCTTCCGACGGTGGAGCGTTCTTCGCTCAAGATGGACCTTTACCGTCGCGACTTCACTATCAACACCCTCGCAATAAAGCTCAACACAGCCGACTTCGGGCTTCTTGTCGATTTCTTCGGCGCGTACCGGGATCTCCGCGACAAGGCTGTCCGGGTTCTTCACAACCTCTCGTTCGTTGAAGACCCGACACGGGTCTTTCGGGCAATCCGCTTCGAGCAGCGGCTCGGCTTCCAGATTGCGCGGCATACGGAAAATCTCATCAAAAATGCCGTAAAGATGGGATTCCTCGATAAGCTCGGCGGAAAACGGCTACTCAACGAATTGGTCCTGATTCTCCGTGAAAGGGAGCCGGTTCGGGCAATACTGCGGATGGAAGGGTTGGGGCTTTTGCGTTTCATTCATCCTGACCTGGCGCTCCAACCGGAGAATCTCAAGGTGTTGGACGAGGTCAAAAAGGTAATTACCTGGTTTGACCTCCTCTACCAAGGGGATCGGGTGGAAACCTGGGTGGTCTACTTCCTTGCCCTGACGTCAGCCCTGCCCGACAATGCGTTCTGGGAAACCTGCTCGCGGCTATCCATCTCGGAGCATTACCGGGAGAAGCTCATCGACATGCGGGTCCATGGCGAGCAGATGCTGGAGGTGATAGAGCGCAAAGTCGCAAAGGGGGAACCGGTCAGGCGCAGCGACGTCTACTTCTGGCTCCGGGGGCTTTCGCCCGAGGTTCTGCTCTACATCATGGCCAAAACCCGTTGCGAAGACGTACGGAAGTTCGTTTCCCTCTATGTGACTCAACTCCGGGGTGTTACCTCTTCTGTCACAGGAGATGATCTAAAGGCTGTGGGCCTTTCGCCTGGTCCACGCTATCGCGAGATACTGGATACGGTTCTTTCTGCCCGTCTGAATGGCGAGGTGTCAACACGTGAGGATGAACTCAAGATTGTCACGAAGGAACTGACCCGATTGTAGCGATTATGCAACAGTGTGCCTGTTATTTGGCCAGTTGATCGAAACGCCTGACGTTGGGGCGTTTTTCGGATTTTTGACAGGCAAGATTGTGGCGTAACCATGCACTTTCTGGAACACCATAGAAGCAGGTATCATGGAGTCTTGTGGGCTTCGTGTGTAATCATGTGTAACTATTTATATTTATTGCTTTAATTTTTATATGTTGACCCCGGCTTGTTTTTTGCTTAAATATCAAAGACTGATATTTTTGACAAAGGGGTTAGCAATGAAGACATCGCAGCGGGGCATCCTGGTTGGAGTCATCATTCTTCTTCTCACAGTTTGGTGCAAACCATGTAAGGCTGACGACACTTTTGAAGACATTTTCCGCAACGCCGTCTACGGGGGGCTTGTGGGCGGACTTGTGGGTGCGGCGCTCCTTGTTTTCACCGACAAGCCTGGCGATCACCTCGACTACATCGGATACGGCGCTGCGGGCGGTGTTCTGGCCGGAGTCGCGTATGGTGCCGTAAAGACCACCCGGGCATTGGCCGAGGTGGAAAACGGCAAGGTAAAGCTGGCGGTGCCGACGATCATCCCCGATTACGTTCCGGCCGGAACACGGGGCGAGGGAGGGGTTATCCTGACAGCCGAGGTTCTTCGCGGCAGATTCTAAAGAATATATTGACAAAAAATTGGAAAGAGGGGGTGGCCACGCAATGACGGCCACCCCCTCTTTTCGTATTGTTCTACTCAGCAACAGAATCAGGCAGGCGTCTCGGTGACGATTTTGATAGACGCCTCTATGCCGTCCATGAGCAATGCAAGTTCGTCGAGGGTAATGGAGAGGGGGGGGAAGACCACTATGACGTTGCCGAGGGGTCTGAGAAAAAGGCCGCGGTTGCGGGCTTCGAGACAGACCTTGATGCCGACCCGTTCCTCCCACGGGAAGGGTTCCCGTGTTCCTGTATCCTGAACAAGCTCGATGCCGGCGATCATGCCGCACTGGCGCACTTCACCCACGTGCTTTACTTTACCCATTGCGTGAAGTCTTTGCGATAAGTAACCGATCTTGTTTGTTAAACTATCGAGAAGCTGCTCCTTCTCGAACAGGTCGAGGCTCGCCAGGGCCGCAGCGCAGGCGATGGGGTTGCCGGTGAAGGTGTGGCCGTGGAAGAAGGTTTTCATCTCCCGGTATTCACCGAGGAAAGCGTCGTAGACCTTCTGGGTCGTCATGGTGGCGGCAAGGGGGAAATAGCCTGCGGTGATCCCCTTGGAGAGGGCCATTATGTCAGGCGTGATCCCTTCCCGCTCACAGGCGAACATGGCGCCGGTGCGGCCGAAACCAACCGCCACCTCGTCGGCAATCATGAGGATGTCGTGACGGTCGCAGAGTTCCCGGACCTGTCGAACAAACCCGTCGGGCTGCACGATCATGCCGCCGGCTCCCTGGACGAGGGGTTCGATAACGAGGCCGGCCACCTCATGGGCATGGGCCGCCATGATCCGTTCCAGTTCCTTGAGACAGCGCATGCCGCAGCTACTGCTGTCAGACTCGCCGAACTCGCAGCGGTAGCAGTAGGGAGCGGGCGCCTGGATGGTCGGAAAGAGGAGTGGGCGGAATACTCCGTGGAACAGATCGATTCCACCGACGCTTACGGCACCGATGGTATCGCCGTGGTAAGCGTTCTTGAATGAAATGTACTTGGTTTTTTCCGGTCGCCCCAAGTGCTGCCAGTACTGGAAGGCCATCTTGACGCCGATCTCCACGGCGGTGG
Organism: Geobacter sp.; assembly: GCF_030834625.1. Lineage (NCBI taxonomy): Bacteria > Pseudomonadati > Thermodesulfobacteriota > Desulfuromonadia > Geobacterales > Geobacteraceae > Geobacter > Geobacter sp. The sequence continues at coordinate 29,052 of NZ_JAUQXO010000015.1, read as the reverse complement.
AACCGTTGTCTGAGTAGAAGACCTTGCAGAGCCCCGGGGGAGCGACCTCCACGAGACGCCGCGCGAGTAGTGCCGCCTTGTCGTTGGTGAGTCCGAGCAGGGTCGAATGCTCGAGCGTATCCACCTGGGCCTTGACCGCCTCGTTGATTTCCCGTTTGCAGTGGCCGTGGACGTTGGTCCAGATGGCTGCGACGCCATCCAGGTAGCGGTTGCCTTCTGAATCGACGAGCCAGCATCCTTCGCCCCTGACGATGACGACGGGGTCGCTCTCCTCCCACTCCTTCATCTGGGTGAAGGGATGCCAAACGTGGGTGCGGTCGTATTGTTGAAGCGTTCTGGTGTCAGCTGTTTCCAACGCCTATCTCCCGTAACAGAATTTTTGTGGTTGGCTCGGCCGCGAGGCGGCTGGCCAGGGTTTCCACAATAGTCCGCTGATCGCCACCTGCAACCTTGGGGAAGACGCCGAGCAGTGGCGCCCCTGCCAGCGAGTCTATGAGGTGCGGCGCGTACTCCTCTGCCGCGTCGGGCTGATCGGGGTAGGAGTTGATGATGGTCCCCCGCACCTCAATACCGAGATGCTTCGCGGTATAGCAGGTGAGAACCGTATGGTTGATGGTGCCTAGATTGGGGCGTGCCACCACCAGGAGCGGGAGCTTCAGCCCCAGTACCAGGTCAGCCACCACGAGCCCGCCCGAGAGGGGGACCATGAGCCCGCCGGCTCCCTCCACAAGCACGAAATCGTGGCGCGCCTTAAGTCCCTCAAATGCCTCTCCGATGCGCGAGAAGTCGATCCGGACATTCTCCCTGGACGCAGCCACCGAGGGTGCGATGGGAGTGCGAAGGCAGTAGGGGGAGCAGTCTGCATCGAGGGGAACCCCCGCGGCCCAGGCGAGCAGTTCCGCATCCTCGGAGACGAGGGTGCCACCCCGCTCGACACAGCCGCTTGTCACCGGCTTCATGACCCCGACGTTTACCCCCCTCTCGCGCAGAAGAAGCGCCAGAGCCGCCGTCACGACCGTTTTCCCTACGCCGGTGTCGGTTCCCGTGACAAAAATCGCCCTATTCACGACAGCTTCCCGCCGTTAGTTCCAGGTCCTTCAACATTTGCCAGTCATCCTCGGCCGGCCGGCCGGTGGTGGTCAGATAGTTGCCGATCATGGTGCCGCTCGCTCCCGCGAAGAAGATCCACGACTGCAGATCCCGCAGGTTCCGCTCCCTGCCGCCGCAGACGGCGATCTTTTTCTCAGGGAGGATGAGCCGGAACAGGGCAATGGTTTTGAGACATTCCAGGGGGGTGATCAGGTCGGCCCTGGCGAGGCGGGTACCCTCGATGGGGTTGAGGAAGTTGAGGGGGATCGAGTCCACGTCCAAATCCCGCAGCGTCATGGCGAGCTCTATCCGCTGCGCCGCCGTCTCACCCAGACCGAAGATGCCCCCGCAACAGACGGTGAGTCCCGCCCGCTTCGCCACCCGGACGGTCTCCACGTCATCTTCGTAGTCATGGGTCGTGCAGATGCTCGGGAAAAAGCTCCGCGCCGTTTCCAGGTTGTGGTGATAGGTTTCTACCCCCGCTTCCCTGAGAGTGACTGCCGTCTCCTGGTCGATGATGCCAAGGGAGCAGGAGGGAGCTATTGACGTGGTTTCTCTGATGCGGCGCACTGCCCTGCAGATCCGGTCGAGTTCTTCTCCTTTTCTGATTGTGGTGCCGCTCGTTACGATGCCGTAGCAGTGGGAACCGGCAGCTTCTGCCTCTTTCGCGCAGGCAACGATCCGCTCTTCGTCTACGAGGGGGTAGACTGGTGAGTCGGTAGCATGGTGGGCCGATTGCGCGCAGAAGGCGCAATTTTCCGGACAGCGCCCCGACTTGGCGTTGATGATGGAGCAGAGATCGATGCCAGTGCCGAGAAAGTGTTCCTTGATGCGGCTTGCGGCTAAAAAGAGGGCAAAAGCGTCTGTCCCGGAGGTGGCTGAGAGCTCGGCAGCCTCTCCTTCCGAGAGCCGCTTGCCGGCAATAATGCTATCGGCGAATGTATCAAGGTGTCTGTTCATCACTAAATTCCTCCAAAGCCTGAAGTACCACAGGAATTTAACCGTTGTCAACCATGGGTTGGTATGTGGTTGACAATTGACCGTGAAAATTGCCGAAAACCATGGAAACGACAAAATTAAATACTTGCATTTTGGTCATGTCTCTGTTAGTAGATAACAAGTTTCCGTTCACTAGAAGTGAGCTCCTCCAGCTCACTTTTTTTATTTTTATGAGGTTTGACAGGCATGGCAAAGGACGAAGTTATCGACAGGGTCACGGCCCTGGCGGAAAGTCTTCTTCCTCCCCAGGGGATGGAACTCGTCGACATTGAATACAAGCGTGAGGGACGCCACATGGTTCTTCGGCTTTTTGTCGACAAGGTCGGCGGGATTACCCTGGACGACTGTGCTCTGGTAAGTCGCGAGCTTTCCGAGATTCTCGACGTTGAGGATGTCATCAGCGACTATTACACGCTCGAGGTGTCGTCCCCTGGATTAAATCGTCCCCTCAAGAGGGAGACCGATTACGAGCGCTACCGGGGACGGCTCGTGAAGATCAGAACCTATGAGCTCGTGGAGGATGAGGCCGGGAACCGGCGTAAGACCTTTCTCGGCGACCTGGAGGGGCTTGCGGACGGGGTTGTGACCCTTAAACTCCGCGAAGGACAGATGGCGCGGATCCCGCTTGCCAGTATCGCTAAGGCCAGCCTTGAATTTGAATTCTAGAACAAATAGCTTAAGCACTTCAAGGAGAGACGGACGTGGAAACGACCTTCAACCTCAAGCACATTATTGATCAGATTGTGAAGGAAAAGGGGATAGACCGAGATATCGTGGTCGAAGCCCTCGAACAGGCGGTGCTCACTGCCGCGAACAAGAAGTATCGCAACACGCGCGATCTTGAAGCCCACTACAATCCCGAGGTTGGTGAGGTGGAACTCTTCGAGTTTGTCACTGTCGTTGACGAGGTTATGGACTCGTACAAGGAAATTGACATGGAGGAAGCCCGGGAGGTCGACCCCGACGTTGAAGTGGGTGACTCTCTTGGCATGAAGATGGACGCCAGCGGTTTCACGCGTATCGCCGCCCAGACCGCCAAGCAGGTCATTATCCAGAAGGTGCGGGAAGCGGAGCGGGAGACCATCTTTAACGAGTTCAAGGACCGGATCGGTGAGCTTATCAATGGCGTGGTGCGTCGTTTTGAGAAAGGCGACCTCGTTGTGGATCTCGGCAGGGCCGAGGCGCTTCTTTCCAACAAAGAGCAGGCGCCCCGGGAGGTCTACCGCCAGGGGGACCGGATCAAGGCGCTCATTATGGATATCCGGATGACCCCCAAGGGCCCCCAGATACTCCTTTCCCGGACCCATCCCGGCGTTCTGGCCAAGCTTTTCGAGGCTGAGGTGCCGGAAATCGCCGAAGGTATCGTCGAGATCAAGTCTGTGGTGCGCGAGCCCGGGAGCCGTTCCAAAATCGCCGTCTATTCCCATGACTCGGACGTGGATCCGGTTGGCGCGTGCGTCGGGATGCGCGGATCGAGGGTTCAGAATGTTGTGTCTGAACTCCGCGGTGAAAAGATTGATATCATCCCTTGGTCCGAAGACCCGGCGCGCTTTGCATGCAATGCGCTTCAGCCGGCAACGGTTTCCAAAGTCTATATCGACGAAGATAACAACGCACTTGAGATCATTGTCGCTGACGACCAGCTTTCCCTTGCCATTGGCAAGAAAGGGCAGAATGTCCGGCTTGCAGCGAAGCTTACCGGTTGGAGAATTGACATTAAGAGCGAAACCCGCGCCGCCGAAGCTGAGCTCCTTGAGTTTTCCTCCTTCGATGGTTCCGCTGAAGAGGCTGTCGAGGAGCCTGCCGACGAGGCTCAGGGCGAAGCCGTTGAGGTTGTGGAGCAGGGCGAAGAGTAGGATCCGATGCCACGGACCGAGCCCCAGCGAACCTGTCTTGGTTGTCGGGAGGAGAAAGGGAAAAACGAACTTCTCCGTTACGTTCTTGACCCCGAAGGGACAGTCGTTCCTGACCTTTTGGCAAAACTGCCGGGGCGTGGGGCCTATACCTGTTTTTGTCGCGATTGCGTGGAGAAGGCTGCCAGCCGGAAGCAGTTTGCCCGTGCCTTCAAGGGTGAGGTAAAGGGGGCAACTTCACAGGAGCTCCAGAGTAAGATTGTTTGTCGCCTTGAGGAGCGGATTGCTTCATATCTGGCCCTGGCAAACAAGGCAGGAAAGATCGTCTCCGGAAGCGATATGGTGATGGAGGCGATACGCAAGGGTAAGAGGATCGGTCTTGTAATCATGGCCGGGGACGCCTCTGCCGAGATTGGCGATAAGGTTGCTAACATGGCCGCCCGTGACGGGATTCCCTGTTTCCGCATCCTGGACAAGGACAGGATCGGCGGGCTTCTTGGTAAGGGATTGCGGAGTGTGGTGGCGATTGAGGTGGGAGGGTTTGTCCCGCCGTTGGTGAAAGAGTTACAGAGATTCGGAAATTTCCTTGATGGGGGTGCGGTTGATGAGCAAGACCCACGTGTATGAACTTGCTAAAAAGTTGGGTATTGAGAATAAGGAGTTGCTTGCCAGGCTCAAGGGTCTTGGTATTGAGGTGAAGAGCCACCTGTCGGTTCTCGAAGAGGAGGACGTGCAGAGGGTTACAGCTCCGCCTGCGCCGCTCAAGGGAATCTCGAAGCAGGAGGAGGTCCGGGTAACCACCACGGTCATCCGGCGTCGACCTAAGATTGTCGAGCAACCGCCTGAAGAGATTGAGCCCGTGGCTGCCGAGGCCGTTGAGCCTGCTGTTCCTGCCCCCGGGGCGGAAGAGTCTGCGCCCATGGTCGCGACTGCTCCCGAGGAAACCGAGACTCCCCAGGCTCCCGAGGTTTCGTCTGTGGAGGCTCCAAAAGCTGAAAAGCCGATGGTTGAAGAGCCCAAGGTTGCTGCCGCCCAGGAGTCGCCGAAGCCGGTTATGGTCGATGAAGAGAAGCCAACTATGAATCGCGCCAGAATTCTTGGTCGCGTTGAGCTTCCCGGACTCACACCGGCTCCCAGACCTTCCGAAAAGCGTGAAGTGGTCATTCCCCCCAAGAAGAAGGTGGAGGAGCGGGTTGTAACACCGCCCCCGGCTGCTGCTGCGGCCGACGATCGCAAGAAAAAGGGGAAGGTATTCGTTGAGGCTGCGGCACCGGCGGGAGGTGCCCCTGCGGCAAAGAAGAGCACTCCTCCGGGCGGGAAGAAGAAAGAGGCTTTCAAAAAGGCGGAACTCCTCGAAAAGCGTGAGAGGATCTTTGAGCCAGGTCCGAAATCAGGCAAAGGTAAGAGGCGTGAGCGGGAGACGGTTTCTTCCGGCAGAAAGACCGAAATTACGGTTCCCAAGGCCATCAAGCGGATCATCAAGATTTCCGAGTCGATCACCGTTGGTGAGCTTGCCAAGAGGATGGGGGTCAAGGCCACTGATCTTATACGTGTCCTCATGAAGATGGGGATGATGGCCACCATCAACCATCCTCTTGATGTGGACACTGCCGCACTGATTGCCGCCGAGTTCAGCTATGAAATCGAGAACGTGGCCATTGATACGGACGAGATGCTTGAGTCGGCGCCCGATGCCCCGGAGAGCCTCAAGAAACGTCCGCCTGTCGTCACCATCATGGGACACGTTGACCACGGCAAGACATCACTCCTCGATGCGATCCGCGAAGCAAATGTCATTGCCGGCGAGGCTGGGGGGATCACCCAGCACATCGGTGCCTATGACGTCGAACTCAATGGTCGCAAGATCACGTTCCTCGATACGCCTGGCCACGAAGCATTTACCGCTATGCGTGCCCGTGGTGCCAAAGTAACCGACATCGTTATTCTCGTGGTCGCGGCAGACGACGGTGTCATGCCCCAGACCCGCGAGGCTGTCAACCACTCCAAGGCTGCTGGCGTGCCGATCATTGTCGCCATTAACAAGATCGACAAACCCGAGGCGAAGCCCGAGCGAGTGAAGCAGGAACTCATGGAGTTCGGTCTTGTCTCTGAGGAGTGGGGCGGTGAAACTATTTTCGTGGAAGTCTCCGCCAAGAAGCGGATCAATCTTCCCGATTTGCTGGAAATGGTTCTGCTGCAGGCCGACGTTATGGATCTGAAGACAAACCCCGACAAGGACGCCCGCGGCACCATTGTCGAAGCCAAGCTCGACCGGGGCCGTGGACCGGTTGCCACGGTACTTGTCCAAGAAGGTACCCTGAAGATTGGCGACTACTTCGTTGCCGGCGTCCACTCCGGAAGGGTTCGTGCCATGCAGAACGACCGAGGCGACAAGGTGCTTGCCGCCGGTCCATCCATGCCTGTTGAAGTCATCGGTTTCACGGGTGTTCCTGACGCAGGAGATGTCTTCATCAGCCTTCCCGACGAGAAAAAAGCCAAGGAAATCGCTTCCCATCGCCAGCAAAAACTGCGGGAAACCGAGCTTGCCAAGCACAGCAAGATGTCGCTGGAGCAACTCTACGACAAGATACAGAAGGGGGAGGTCAAGGACCTCAACGCCATTGTCAAGGCAGACGTCCAAGGCTCAGTGGAGGCTGTGGCAGAATCGCTGCGCAAGCTCTCCACCGACGCGGTTCGTCTCAACGTCATCCACTCTTCGGTTGGCGCCATTACCGAGACCGACGTTAACCTTGCCTCCGCCTCCAATGCGATCATCCTTGGCTTCAACGTACGTCCTGAGCCGAAGGCATCGGCAATGGCCGAGAAAGAAGGAGTCGACGTTCGCCTCTACAACATCATCTATGATGCGGTAGAAGACATCAAGAAGGCCATGGAGGGGTTGCTGGAGCCGACGCTTCGCGAAAAGTTCCTCGGACGGGCCGAAGTCAGAGAAGTATTCTCGGTGCCCAAGGTCGGGAACGTCGCAGGCTGTTATGTACAGGACGGCAAGATGCTGCGTAACGCACCGGTTCGGCTTCTGCGCGACAATGTGGTTGTCTATGAAGGAAAGATGTCATCATTGCGCCGCTTCAAGGATGATATGAAGGAAGTCGCCACCGGGTACGAGTGTGGTATCGGCCTGGAAAATTACAACGATATCAAGGTCGGCGATATCATTGAAGCCTATGAGATCGAGAAAATTGCTACCAAGCTCTAAGGTCTGCTGACTCGAGGATTTCATGCACAAACGATCCGACAAAGTTGCCGAAGCCATCCACGAACTCGTGTCCGGTCTCCTTGTCAAAGGACTCAAGGACCCCCGTATCGGGTTCGTTACCATTACAGGCGTCAAGGTAACCGACGATATTCGCCATGCGACCATCTATTACACGGTGATGGGGAGCGATGAGGAAAAGAAGGCAACCTCCCATGGTTTGAACAGCGCCGTAGGCTTCATTCGTAAAGAAGTGGGCAAAGAGCTCAGACTCCGGTTCGCCCCCGAACTCATCTTCAAGTATGATGAGTCGATCGAGTACGGTAGCCGTATCGACAAACTGCTTAAAGAAATTAGAAGCGAGGACGGTGACAATGATTGAGGGTATCATCGAGGAGATCCGCACTAACGGGAGCTTCCTGGTTACTACCCATGAGAACCCCGACGGCGATGCCGTCGGTTCATCTCTCGCCCTTGCCGGGTATCTCAAGCGACTCGGTAAAGAGGTGACGATCCATTTTTGCGATCCCGTGCCCGACCTCTACTCCTTTCTGCCGTTGGCGAATGAAGCTACGCAGACCCTTCCCGACCGTGACTATGATGTCTGTTTTGTTCTCGATGTGGGAGAATTTCGACGGGCCGGCAAGCAGGTTGCCGATTGCCGCCGGATCGGGAAACTGATCAACATAGATCATCATTTAACAGAAGACCATTTTGGTTGTATCAATTACATAGATCCCAAAGCGGCGGCAACGGGGATACTCGTTCACCGCATTATCAAGGGGGCAGGTGACGCCATTGACTATGAAACGGCGCTCTGCCTTTATACGGCCATCATTACCGATACCGGATCGTTTCGCTATTCAAACGCGAACCCCGAGGCTTTCGCCGTTGCGGGCGAATTGGTTGCCACCGGAATCAACACCTGGAACATCGCCGAGAAGCTCTACGAGAGCCAACCCCGGCAGAGACTGGAGCTTCTGGCCCTGGCGCTCTCCACCATGTCGATTTCCCCACGGGGCGACTACGCCTCGATAACGGTTACTCTCGACATGTACGAGAAGACGGGCGCCTCTGCCGAACTGACGGATGGTTTCGTTAATTACCCGCGCTCCATCCGTGGAGTGGAGGTGTCGGTTTTCTTTCGCGAAATCAATCCGGGTCTTTTCAAAATAGGTTTCCGTTCCAAGGGAAAGGTTGACGTCTCGAGCATTGCATCCGCCTTTGGTGGTGGGGGGCACCACAATGCCGCAGGCGCCACCATGACCGGTTCCCTTGACGAGATAAAGGCGAAGATATTCTCTCACCTGGGAAAGTCCCTCTGACCTGATGGACGGATTCCTTGTCATTGACAAGCCGGCCGGCTTGACCTCCCACGACATAGTAGCGCGAGTCAGACGGATTCTCGGCCAGAAAAAGGCGGGCCATACGGGAACCCTCGATCCCTTTGCCACGGGGGTTTTGCCGGTTGCCGTGGGCGAGGGAACCAAGGCGATTCCGTTTCTTGACGAGGCGGTCAAGGGATACCGTGCAACAATGGTTCTTGGTGCTGCCACTGACACCCAGGACTGTACTGGGCGCGTTGAGAGGGAAGGTGATTGGACCCGCTTGTCACCCGAAACGGTCAGCGAGGTCCTCAGTTCCTTCCTGGGAAAGGGCACGCAGATTCCACCCATGTACTCGGCTATCAAGCAGGGTGGGGTTCCCCTCTACCGGCTTGCTCGAAAAGGATGTGAGGTAGAGCGCGAACCGCGTGAGATCGAGATCCACTCCGTTACCGTAGACCATATGGATTTGCCACGGGTAGAGTTCACTGTTTCCTGTTCCCGTGGCACCTACGTACGGACCCTGGCGCACGACGTGGGAGAGCGCCTTGGCTGTGGTGCCCACCTTACGCAATTGCGCAGAACACGGAGCGGGACATTTGATCTTTCACGGGCAGTTACCCTTGATGAGTTGGCCAGTCTCCAAGAGAAAGGCGCCGCAGGTTCAATCATCGTATCGCCCAATGATGCTTTGGGGCATTTGCCGCAGATTGAACTCACTGAAGATGAGGTTCGCAAGGTTTACTGCGGTATTTCTCCCGGGTGTCACGGCAAATATGTCGGCACTGATGCGTCTCTTGGTGCCGGAGTGAGGATACGGCTCGTGCGGGAGGGAAAACTTCTGGCTGTCGCGGAAATCGGTAGTGCCGAATCGGGGGACGGTAACAAAAACCTAAGGCTTATAAGGGTTTTTAACTAGGTTTGGCTTTACACTGGCGGTTCGTTGTGGTAATAGTTCTCCTTACGTTTTTTCGAAGCACGTCACAATCGATCAATGGTCGGAACACATGAAGGTGAAAGGGGGTGTACGGGAGTGCTGGTAACGGACAAGAAACAAGAGATCATTACATCGTTCAAGCGTCACGACAGCGATACGGGGTCTCCGGAGGTTCAGATTGCGATCCTCACTGAGCGGATCATCTATCTGACGGAGCATTTCAAGGTTCACAAAAAGGACCACCACAGCCGGCGCGGTCTTCTGAAGATCGTCGGCCAGAGAAGGAGACTCCTCGACTACCTCAAGAAGAAGGATGTCGAGAGATATCGGTCAATCATCGAGAAGCTCGGCATACGGCGATAAGAAGAGGCAGTATACTCCGTTGAGGGGTATATTGCCTTTCCTTTTTTTCAGCAGTCCCATGGGTGGCTAATCCGGGCGCCCGTCATGGGAGATAAGTTTCTGACAGCAGGCAGAATGGGCTTAGCGGCCCATTTATTTTTGTCAGGGTGTTGGGGGCGTGGATGGAACAACTAAGCGCTTGCTTGGTTGTTCCATCGACGGCCCCAACGCACCAGGAATAGGCTAAGGAGGCCAGAGTATGAATGAACAGAAAGTAACGGTTGATTTCGGTGGTAGAACGATAACCATTGCGACCGGCAAAATGGCAAAGCAGGCGAGTGGTGCTGTGATGGTCAGTTGCGGTGAAACCATGGTCCTTGTTACCGCGGTGGCGGTCAAGTCCGCCAAGGAAGGTCAGGACTTTTTCCCCCTGACGGTCAACTATCAGGAGAAGGCCTATGCCGGCGGCAAGATTCCCGGTGGTTTTTTCAAGCGGGAAGGGCGCCCGACGGAGAATGAGACCCTTACCTGCCGCTTCATCGACCGTCCGATCCGGCCGCTCTTTCCTGAAAACTTCCTCAATGATACCCAGATCATGGCAACCGTTGTTTCCGCGGACCAGGATAACGACCCGGGTATCCTCGCCATGATTGGCGCTTCGGCCGCTCTTGAAGTGTCCGATATTCCCTTCTTCGGCCCCATTGCCGGCGTGAAGGTCGGCCGTGTAGATGGGAAGCTGATCTGCAACCCGACCGCTGAGCAACTGGCTGCCAGCGACCTTGAAGTTATTGTTGCCGCGAGCCGCGATGCGGTCATCATGGTAGAGGGTGGCGCTGCGGAGATTTCCGAAGCCGACCTGCTGGAGGCCATCTTCTTCGGCCATGCCGCTGTCCAGCCGATCATCGATGCCCAGATCGAACTGCGCAAGCTGGCGGGCGTCCCCAAGCGGGAAATCGCTCCGCCGGTTGTTGATGGGGCTCTGCAGACGAAAGTCAAAGAGCTTGCTTATGCCCAGATGAAGGACGCAGTCAGGATTCAGTCGAAGCAGGAGCGCCACAAACGCATCGGCGCCATTGCAGATGAGACCATGTCGGCCCTTGAGGCTGACTTCCCCGGACGTAGCGCCGAGATCAAAGGCTTCCTTGAAGGTTTCGAGTACGAGCTGGTGCGTGAGCATATCCTCAAGGACGGCGAGAGGATTGATGGCCGCGACACCAAGACGATCAGGCCCATCACCTCGGAGGTTGGTCTGCTTCCCCGCGTCCACGGCTCAGCACTTTTTACCCGCGGTGAAACCCAGGCGATTGTTGCGGCCACCCTCGGCACATCCAGTGACGAGCAGCGGATCGACTCCCTCTACGGAGAGAGCAGGAAGCGGTTCATGCTCCACTACAACTTCCCTCCCTTCTCTGTGGGGGAAACAAGCTTCCGCCTTGCTCCGGGTCGCCGTGAGATTGGCCACGGCTTTTTGGCCGAGCGCGCCCTTGAGCGGGTCTTGCCCAAGCACGACGATTTCCCCTACACCATTCGGATCGTGTCGGACATTCTGGAAAGCAACGGTTCTTCTTCCATGGCCTCTGTCTGCGGCGGCGCTCTTTCCATGATGGACGCCGGTGTGCCGATCACGGCGCCGGTTGCCGGTATCGCCATGGGTCTCATCAAGGAAGGTGACGATGTTGCAATCCTCTCCGATATCCTTGGCGACGAAGACCACTTGGGAGACATGGACTTCAAGGTGGCCGGCACCGCAAAGGGTGTGACCGCCATCCAGATGGATATCAAAATTACCGGAGTGACCCGCGAGATCATGGGCAAGGCCCTTGACCAAGCCAAAGACGGGCGGCTTCATATCCTTGGCAAAATGGCCGATGCACTCACGGCTCCCCGGACCGACCTGTCTCCCTATGCTCCCCGCATCACTACCATCTGGGTCAAGACCGACAAGATTCGCGACGTCATCGGTGCCGGCGGCAAGAACGTTAGGGGGATCACCGAGGCCACGGGTGTTTCCATCGACATCGAGGATACCGGCAAGATCAATATTGCCAGCACCAACAAAGAGGCCTGCGACAAGGCGATCAAGATGATTCGCGACCTGACGGCAGAAGCCGAAGAGGGCAAGCTCTACATGGGTACCGTCCGGAAGGTCATGGACTTCGGGGCCTTTGTCGAAATCTTCCCCGGCACCGATGGCCTCGTCCATATTTCCGAACTCGATACCGAGCGGGTCAAGAACGTCACCGACATCCTCAAAGAGGGTGACAAGGTCCTCGTAAAGTGCATCGGTATTGACAAGCAAGGCAAGATAAAGCTGTCCCGGAAGGAAGCCCTGGGGGCCGTGCTGCCCGAGTAGTGTCCCCGGGAATCCCGCTGGTAAACTTCCAACTCCGCGGTATAGTCTTATCCATGGTTAGCAAAACGATCCTCGATAACGGCGTGCGGGTCATCTCCGAGTACATGCCCCACGCCCACTCGGTGTCCATTGGAATATGGGTCGCCAACGGCTCCCGCCACGAACGGCGGGAGCACAATGGCGTAGCCCATTTCATCGAGCACCTCCTCTTTAAGGGGACCTTGCGTCGTACGGCACTTGACATCGCCCGCGAGATTGACTCTGTCGGGGGGGTGCTCAATGCATTCACAAGCCATGAGTACGTATGCTACTACGCCAAGGTCCTCGATAAAAACCTTCCACAAGCCGTAGATCTTCTTACCGACATTTTTCTCCATTCAACGTTTGATCCGGACGAGATCGAGAAGGAGCGCAAGGTAGTCCTCCAGGAGATCAGCATGCTGGAGGACTCTCCTGACGACTATGTTCACGATCTCTTTCATCGCAGCTTCTGGAGGGGGCATCCCCTCGGCATGTCGATACTTGGCACCGCTGAGAGCATCGGCAGCCTCTCCCGCGATGCAATCCTGGCTCATCGGGACGAAATGTACCGCTCCGGAGACATTATTATTGCCGTGGCAGGCAATGTTCGCCACGACGAGCTCCTGAGACTCATAAACGTCAGTTTCGATTGTGTATCTGAGGGGACAGGGCGTGACTTCTGCCATCTCCCTGTATACGGCCAAAAGGTGGAGGTGGTTGAGAAGGATCTGGAGCAGCTTCATATCTGTCTTGGCACCAAGTCACTGCCACACAACCATCCCCGACGGTTTGAAGTTTACCTCATGAACACCATCCTCGGTGGAAGCATGAGCTCGCGCCTTTTCCAGGAGATTCGCGAGCGACTGGGGCTCGCCTACACGGTATACTCCTACGTGGTTTCCCATACCGATGCCGGATCTCTCGTAATCTATGCCGGTACAAGTCCTGAAAAGCTCAATGACGTCATGACAATAACATGTACCGAACTTAGACGACTGAAGACAGAACTGGTAACCACGACTGAACTTGATGCTGCCCGTGAGCAAATCAAGGGAAATATCCTCCTGTCTCTAGAAAGTTCCGACAATCGGATGACCAAGCTTGCTAAAAACGAGATCTATTTTGGCCGCTACCTTTCCCTCGCCGAGTTGACCGACGGATTCGATGGGGTTACTGCCGACGGTATTCTTGATTTGGCCAATGACTTTTTCACGGTCGATTATGTGACGCTTGCCCTAACTGGCAAGGTACCCGGAGAGGTTCCGGATCTCTCGCATCTTGTTTTGTAGGTGACCCATGGAACAGTGTGTGGTGAAGGTGCGACGTGTGCGGCGCGCGGAGGGGCAGAATTTTCCGTGTTACATGACACCCCATGCCGCTGGAATGGATCTCTGTGCCGATCTCGACGATGATCTCGTCCTGAAACCGGGGGAGAGGAAGCTGGTTCCGACCGGACTTGCCATCTCGCTCCCTGACGGTTTTGAGGCCCAGGTGAGACCTCGAAGTGGCCTTGCCCTCAGGCACGGGATCGCCCTGGTGAATTCCCCCGGCACGATCGACCCTGACTACCGCGGCGAAATCGGGGTAATTCTCATCAATCACGGTAGTGAGACGTTTGTGGTAAAGCGGGGAGAGCGGATCGCCCAGATGGTGTTTGCCCCCTTTGTCCGCGCTGAACTTCTTGAGGTGGACGAACTCGACGAGACAGCACGGGGTGACGGGGGATTTGGCCACACCGGCCGATGAAAGGGAGTACGTCCGATGAATGATCCGCGCATACGTCAACTCGCTGAAGTGCTCGTAACCTACTCTACGCGGGTAAAGAAGGGGGATGTGGTTCTCATTAGTGCTTCCGGCACCGATTGCATCCCTCTCGTCAAAGAACTCTACGCCCTCTGCCTCGCCCGGGGGGCAAAGTATGTCGAGTATTCATTTCAGGTTTCTGAAATTGACCGCCATTTCTACAACACAGCGACCAAGGCGCAACTTTCTTTCTTTCCCCAGCACAAGCTGGATTTCATGAAGCAGGTTACGGTCTATATTTCCATCTCCGGTTCCCAGAATTCAATGGTGATGGCCCAGGCTAACCAGAAGAATATGATTGCATGGTCGAAGATCACCCGCCCCATCGTCGACTGGCGCGTTAAGAACACCCGCTGGGTAATAACCCGTTATCCGACCCACGGTGCTGCGCAGGAAGCGAAGATGAGCCTCGAGGAATACGAAGAGTATCTCTTCGCCGCATGCTGCATCGATTGGGAGGCTGAATCGCGCAAGCAGGACAAGCTGAAACGCCTGATGGACAGGGCCAATACGGTGAGGATCAAGGCATCAGACACCGATCTCTCCTTCAGCATCAGGGGGTTGAACGGTATAAAGTGTGATGGACGCTTCAATATTCCCGATGGAGAGGTTTTTACAGCACCGGTCCGTGATTCGGTGGAAGGGTACATTACCTACAACTGCCCGACTATCTACCAGGGTAAGGAGTTCAACGGCATCCGACTTCAGTTCGAGCAGGGACGGATTGTGAAGGCCACGGCACCGGCCTTGGAAGAAGATCTCAACCGTATCCTCGACACCGATGAAGGTGCCCGCTACATCGGTGAATTTGCCATTGGCGTGAATCCGAACATCCGTGAACCTATGCGCAACATCCTCTTTGACGAGAAGATATTCGGTTCCATACATTTCACCCCTGGCCAATGTTATGACGAGTGCAACAACGGCAACCGTTCGGCTGTTCACTGGGATATGGTGAAACTCCTCAAAGGCGACGGAGAGATATGGTTTGACGATGTCCTCATCCAGAAGCATGGCGTTTTTGTGCATAAAGACCTCGTTTCCCTCAATCCGAAGCAACTGTAATCTCTATGCTCCTTGAAATTAACCATCAGAATCCACAGCCGAGGCTTATCGCGAACGTGGTCGAAATTCTGAAGGACGGCGGCATCATTGCCTATCCCACAGACACGACCTATGGCATCGGCTGTAGTATCTTCAGCAAAAAGGGGATCGAACGGATTTATCTCCTCAAGCAGCGCGAGAAAAAGAAACCATTTTCCTTCATCTGCTCCGACCTCTCCGAAGTGGCCCGCTATGCCAAGGTCAGTAATTACGCCTATAAAATACTGAAACGTCATCTTCCAGGTCCCTACACCTTTGTCCTCGATGCAACCAGTATTGTTCCTGATCTCCTTGTGACAAAACAAAAGACGGTGGGCATCAGGATTCCGGATAACCGTATCTGCCTTTCCCTGGTCAAGGCGCTGGGGCATCCCATTATCACGACAAGCGCTAATCTTTCCGGTGAAGAACCCATTGGCGACCCATACCTCGTCGAACTCGGGATGGGAAAGCAGCTGGACGTTGTCGTCGACGGGGGTATTCTCTCTGCCGATGTCAGCTCGGTTGTAAGCCTCATTGGAGACTACCCCCAAGTGCTTCGCGCCGGCGTGGGTGATGTGAGCTGGTGCGAGGAGTGATTCAGAGCACGGGTCGCCGATGTCCGGCACGCCAAATTGCTTGCAAATACAACGATAATAGGGTATGAGAAAACATCCGGCCGCCCGTAAGGGCGGTTTTCTTTACGGTTCATTTCTCTTGACAATGCGAAGCAGTTCACTATACTGATGGGCTTCGGGTAATAGGCTGATTGTTAATGAAAATTAGAGTTGATGACATAACAGAGCAGCCAAAGCTTCTCTTCTTCGAAGAACCTCACGAAGCGTTTCCTTCACTGGTGGAACTTCAAGCAAGAGGCGAGAGCGAATTCCTCTCACCTCTTGCGGTTGAATTGTCGGTTGTGAGGGAATATGGACATATTCGGGTCAAGGGGAGTGTGGCAGTCAAAATGCGCTTCGATTGCTCCCGTTGTCTCTCAGCTTTTGACTCAGATATTCATTCGGCGTTTACGATGTTCTACTCTAAAGGTAACCGGCTCAATTCCGAGGAGGATGAGGTCGAACTCGCCGAAGAGGACCTTATCTCCGTATCCTATGAAGGTGACGAGATCGATTTTGCCCCTGAAATCGCCGAGCAGGTGATTATGGAGTTGCCGCTCAAGCCACTCTGTAGCGATGAGTGTCATGGGCTTTGTGTTGTGTGCGGTGCCGAGCTCAATGAAGGTGACTGTGGGTGTGAACGAGCCTCGTTCAATCCAAAGTTTAGCGCGCTGAAGAATTTAAAAGTAGAAAAGTAAAAGGAGAAATATCATGGCAGTACCTAAGAAGAAAACGTCCAAATCCCGCAAAAACATGAGAAGGGCACACGATTTCCTTACTCCCCCGGCTGCTTCCGTTTGCCCCCAGTGCAAGGCTCCGAAGCTCCCCCACCGCGCCTGCGCCTCCTGTGGCACCTATAAAGGCAAAGAAGTCATCAAGAGCGAAGAAATCTGATTTTTCCTCGTCAAGCCTGACTTTCCATTGTCCAGGAGTACCATGAGAGTAGCGGTCGATGCCATGGGGGGCGACAATGCTCCTTCTGTTGAAGTTGAGGGGGCAGTTGCAGCCGCACGTGAGTTCGGCATTGCCATCACCCTTGTCGGTGATACGGAGCGACTACGTCAGGAGTTGGGCAAGCATAAAGTCCAAGGACTTGACATTGCACTTCATCATGCTAGCGAAGTGGTTGGGATGCATGATGCTGCTTCGGATGCCGTTCGGCGCAAGAAAGATTCATCAATCCGCATTGCTTTTGAGCTTCTCAAGAGTGGTTCTGCTGACGCTGTTGTGAGCGCCGGAAATTCCGGAGCAACCATGGCTGCGGGCATGTTCGTCCTGAAGCGACTCAAAGGGATCGATCGGCCTGCGATCGCTCAAATTTTCCCGACTTTACGTGGCAGGACCCTTGTTCTCGACGTTGGTGGTAACGTCGACTGCAAGCCTATTCACCTCGTCCAATTTGCCATCATGGGTGAAGTGTACGCTCGCCACGTTATGGGAGTTGAGCAGCCACGTATCGGGCTTCTTTCCAATGGCGAAGAGGACAGCAAGGGGAATGAACTCACCCGCGAAACTAATTCTATCCTGAAGAACATTTCCTTTGATTATGTTGGTTATGTAGAAGGCCGTGACATTTTTAATGGAATGGTTGATGTGGTGGTTTGCGACGGGTTTGTTGGTAACGTTGTTCTGAAGCTGTCTGAAGGACTTGCCGAAGCCGTGGGCAAAATGCTGAAAGATGAAATCAAGCAGAGCTTTCTCTCCAAGCTAGGGTATCTGTTCTCTCGCAAGGCATTCTCGAATTTCAAGAAAAAGGTAGATTATGCTGAATACGGTGGTGCGCCGCTTCTGGGGATCAACGGCGTTGCCATGATTTGCCATGGCGGCTCAAACGTCAAGGCGATCAAGAACGCGATCATCTTCGCCAATGATTACGCTCGCAAAGGAGTCAATCAGCGGCTCGCAGAAAAGCTGGAGACTGAGTTCACCGCATACATGCAGCAACGGGATCCCGTCAAAGAGTCGGTTGCCGGCTAGAAGGGGCATGTGGATGACTAGAACGAGAATTACCGGCACAGGTTCAGCAGTGCCCGAGAACATCCGCACGAATTTCGACCTGGAAAAAATGGTAGATACCACTGATGAGTGGATAACCACTAGGACAGGGATCAGGGAGAGGCGCATCGCCGCCGAGGGGGAGTATACTTCGACCTTTGCAACACGGGCCGCGGAGCGAGCCCTTGAGATGGCCGGAGTAGCTGCTGAAGAGATTGATCTTATTATTGTTGCAACCATTACTGCCGATTTTCCCTTCCCCGCAACTGCCTGCCTCGTCCAGAGCAATCTCGGAGCCAAGAAAGCTGCTGCCTTCGATATAGCTGCTGCCTGTTCAGGATTTGTCTATGGCCTCTCGATTGCGGATAATGCTATCCGGGGAGGTACGGCACGCAAGGCACTCGTCATTGGTGCCGAGGTTTTGAGCCGAATTATTGACTGGACCGACAGGAATACCTGTCTTCTTTTTGGCGATGGTGCCGGAGCCGTGGTCGTTGAGGCGTGCGAGGGTGAGCGGGGGATTCTTTCGACCCATCTGCACAGCGACGGTTCTTACTGGGAACTTCTCTACCAGCCTGGCTGCGGCAGCCGAAACCCAGCCGTACAGCAAACCCTGGACGAGCGGAAGATCTTTCTCGTGATGCAGGGGAATGAGGTGTTTAAGTTGGCAGTGCGTGCCATGGAGGACGCTGCACTTCAGGCATTGGAAACAAATCGCCTCACCCCCTCTGATATAAGTATTTTCATTCCCCACCAGGCAAACCGCAGGATCATCGATGCCATTGGCAAGCGGCTCGGGCTCGGCGCTGACAAAGTCTACGTAAATCTCGACCGTTATGGAAATACCTCGGCTGCTTCCATTCCGCTGGCCCTTGATGAGG
Source organism: Geobacter sp. (assembly GCF_030834625.1). Taxonomy (NCBI): domain Bacteria; kingdom Pseudomonadati; phylum Thermodesulfobacteriota; class Desulfuromonadia; order Geobacterales; family Geobacteraceae; genus Geobacter; species Geobacter sp. The sequence continues at coordinate 10,540 of NZ_JAUQXO010000015.1, read as the reverse complement.
CTAACCGCGGTGGCAGAATCAACGAGGGAGACATTGTGCTCTTCGATGCCTTTGGCGGCGGACTCACCTGGGGATCGGCCTTGGTGCGTTGGTAATCGTTCTCGAAAAGGAATTGTCATGAGCAAACGAGCGTTCATATTTCCCGGTCAGGGCTCCCAGTATCCTGGAATGGGGAAAGACCTTGCGGACAATTTTTCTGTTGCCCGGCAGATATTCCAGGAGGCGGACGACGCGCTTGGGAGCAGTCTTTCGCGTCTTTGCTTCGAAGGGCCCGAAGACCAGCTCAAGCTGACCGCCAACACGCAACCGGCTATACTGACGGTGAGCGTGGCTGCCCTGCGGGTTCTTCAGGCGGAAACTGGTCTTGTTGCTGATTATCTGGCCGGCCACTCCCTTGGAGAGTATTCCGCTCTGGTAGCGTCTGGCGCCCTTCGGTTCGCCGACGCGGTGAGGACGGTTCGTTCCCGCGGTACTTTCATGCAGGAGGCTGTGCCGGTGGGCGTTGGTGCCATGGCTGCCATGCTCAGCATCGAGCCCGATGTCCTTGCTGCTATCTGTGTTGAAGCGGCCCAGGGTGAAGATGTTTCTCCTGCCAATTTTAACTCGCCCGGACAGATTGTCATCGCCGGTCACACCGGTGCCGTCAATCGGGCCATCGAGATCGCCAAGGCCAAAGGTTTCCGCAAGGCGATGCTTCTTACGGTGAGTGCTCCCTTCCATTCGAGCCTCATGGTGCCGGCTGGCGAACGGCTTGCTGAGGTTCTAGCTGCGGTTACGGTTGGCGACCTCGCTGCTCCGGTTGTGACAAACGTCGAGGCGAAGCCCAACCAGGACAAGGGGCGCGTGAACGAGCTTCTCGTGCGTCAGGTGAGCGCGCCGGTTCTGTGGGATGCCTCTGTTCGCGAGATGGTGGCCCTTGGTGTTACCGAGTTCGTCGAGGTCGGTCCCGGAAAGGTTCTGTCGGGCCTCGTGAAGAGGATTGACAAAGAGGTGGTCACGAAGAATGTCGAAGATGCTGCAGGAATGAAGGTCATCGGGTAGGGGGAGCCATGAGTCTTGCAGGTAAGGTTGCAATCATAACGGGCGCCTCGCGCGGGATCGGCAGAGCCATTGCACTCAGACTTGCCCAGGATGGGGCTGACCTGGTGGTGACTGCCACGACCCTGGAAACTGCCCGAAATACTGCTTCTGAGATCGAAGCGCTGGGGCGAAGGGCGCTGGCTCTGGCTGTCGATGTGGCCGATCCGGCATCCGTTGATGCCCTGTTTGCCGCGGTGGTCGAAACCTTTGGCAAAGTTGACATCCTGGTGAACAACGCGGGCATAACAAAGGACGGACTGCTTCTCAGGATGAAGGATGCAGACTGGGACGCAGTTATCGATGTGAACCTCAAGGGTGCGTTTAACTGTGTCCGCGAGGCAGCAAAGCTCATGGCAAAGGCCCGCAGTGGCCGCATTGTCAATATCAGCTCCGTTGTGGGCGAGATGGGAAACGCGGGGCAGATAAACTACTGCGCCAGTAAGGCCGGTATGATCGGACTTACCAAGTCGGCTGCTCGGGAACTCGCCAAGCGGGGAATCACGGTCAATGCTGTAACGCCCGGGTTCATTGAGACCGACATGACGGCGGTTCTCTCTGAGAAGGTGCGGGAGGGGCTTTTGCAGCAGATTCCTATGGAGCGCCTCGGCACGCCGGATGATGTTGCCAATGCCGTCCTCTTCCTTGTATCGCCCATGGGCGACTACATCACGGGACATGTTCTTTCTGTCAATGGTGGCATGTACATGTGAAAAAATTATCTTTCGCAATCTGATTGTTTCATGGTATGTAGCTAGAAAAATTAACCGAAAACCTGAACAGGGTTAAAACCAAACGGAGGTGAAAAAGCATGTCAGCGATAGACAAAAGGGTTAAAGAGATCGTTGCCGAGCAGCTCGGCGTCGATGAGGCACAGGTAACGAACGAGGCATCGTTCATGGACGATCTTGGTGCCGACTCTCTTGATACCGTGGAACTGGTGATGGCTCTCGAAGAGGAGTTCGATATCGAGATCTCCGACGAGGATGCAGAGAAGATCCAGAGCGTACAGGACGCCATCGACTATATCACCGAGCACACCTAAGCACAGAGGGGAAGGGAAAACCTTCCCCTTTTTCACTAAAAGCGGCAATGCCGCCATCTCTGAACAATTCCAGAACATCGGGAGCACGCCACTATGAGAAGAGTTGTTGTGACGGGAGTCGGTGCCGTTTCTCCCTTGGGGACCGGCAACGGCAAGAACTGGGATGCACTCGTCGCGGGACAGTCGGGTATAGACCTCATTTCCCGCTTTGACGCCTCGGAACTTCCCGTAAAGATTGCCGGTGAAGTAAAAGATTTTAATCCAGAGGATTACATTGACAAAAAAGAGGTCAAGAAGATGGACCTCTTCATTCAGTACGCCATGGGTGCAGCGCAACTTGCCATGGAGGACTCGGGGCTCACAATCACCGACGAGAACGCCGAGCGGGTCGGGGTGCTTGTTGGAGCCGGTCTCGGCGGGTTGCCGACCATTGAGAAATATCATGCGGCCATGCTTGAAGGGGGCTACAGGAAGATTTCTCCCTTCTTCATCCCGATGCTCATCATCAACCTGGCGCCTGGGCATATCTCTATCAAGTTCGGCGCAAAAGGGCCGAACCTGTCTTCGGTTTCGGCCTGTGCAACCGGCACTCACTCCATCGGCGATGCCTACCACATGATCAAACGGGGAGATGCAGACGCAATGATCGCTGGCGGCACCGAGTCGACGGTAACCCCGCTTGGTATTGGTGGTTTTGCAGTGATGAAGGCCCTTTCCACCCGCAATGATGACCCCAAGGGTGCATCACGACCCTTTGAGAAGAACCGTGATGGCTTCGTTCTTGCGGAGGGTGCCGGTATCGTGATTCTCGAAGAATACGAGGCAGCCAAGAAACGCGGTGCCAAGATCTATGGCGAGATTGTGGGATATGGTCTTTCAGGCGATGCCTATCACTTGACAGCGCCGGCCCCGGAAGGGGAGGGAGCGGCCCGTTGCATCAAGATGGCACTTAGCAATGCCGGCGTCAATCCGGAGGCGGTTAGTTACATCAACGCCCATGGCACCTCCACCCCTTTCAATGACTACTATGAAACCCTCGCCATCAAGCGTGTCTTCGGTGATCACGCGAAGAAGGTAATGGTATCCTCCACAAAGTCTATGACCGGTCACCTTCTTGGCGCTGCTGGCGGTGTTGAGGCGGTCTTTACCCTCATGGCGATGGAAAAGGGTGTGGTTCCCCCGACCATCAACTATCAGGAAGCCGATACAGAGTGTGATCTCGACTATGTACCCAACGCAGCACGTGACGCGAAGATCACCTACGCCATGAGCAATAACTTCGGTTTTGGCGGTACCAACGCCACGCTCCTCTTCAAGAAGATCTAGCGAGGTGATACGGTGATACTCGTCGGAAGCGATCATGGTGGTCTGGAACTGAAGGACGCAATCAAGAGACTTCTTGTTGAGCGGGGTGCTGCCGTAGAGGACTGTGGAACAGATAACGGCAATTCGGTCGATTATCCCGACTTCGGAATCAAGGTTGCCCGCAAGGTTTCTGCTGGTGAAGCGGAGAAAGGCATACTCTTCTGCGGGACTGGTATCGGGATGTCCATTGTCGCCAACAAGTTTCCCAATGTTCGGGCGGCTCTGGCGACCGACCCCTTCATGGCACGTATGGCAAAAGAGCACAACAATGCCAATATACTGGTCCTTGGGGGAAGGGTACTCGACGAGGCGACGGCCAGGGAAATGGTCTGCGCCTGGCTCGATGCCGCGTATGAAGGGGGCCGCCACCAGGGAAGACTCGACAAGATTGCCGCCCTTGAGAGGGAACTGATGAAGTAGCCCGGCCGGCCTCGGCCGACTGGCGAAAGAAATGCACTACGGGACTGTCAACGGTCCCGTTTTCCTTTTTGTAATCGTTAAAGGAGTCTACCATGTCCATTCTTGCAACCTTTGACCCGGCAGTTGCCGAGGCAATACGTCACGAAACCGAGCGCCAGGAGTACAATCTGGAGCTTATCGCGTCCGAGAATTTTGTTTCCGAGGCAGTGCTGGAAGCCCAGGGGTCGGTTCTGACCAACAAGTATGCCGAAGGGTATCCCGGCAAGCGTTACTATGGCGGCTGCCACCATGTGGATGTGGTGGAGAACCTCGCCATTGATCGGGCTAAAGAACTTTTTGGCGCCGACCATGCGAACGTACAGCCCCACTCGGGCTCCCAGGCCAATATGGCGGTTTACTTCTCGGTGCTCAAGCCGGGCGACACCATTCTCGGCATGAACCTCTCCCATGGCGGGCACCTGACCCACGGCAGCCCCGTCAACTTCTCGGGACGCTTCTTCAACGTGGTTCCCTACGGCGTTTCGCAGGGAACCGAGACCATTGACTTCAACGAAGTCGAACGTCTGGCGCTTGAGCACAAACCGAAGCTTATTATCGTCGGGGCCAGCGCATACCCGCGGGTTCTGGACTTTGCCGCTTTCCGGGCCATAGCCGACAAGGTGGGGGCGTTGGTCATGGTGGACATGGCCCATATCGCGGGACTGGTGGCCGCTGGTCTCCATCCGAACCCGGTTCCCTATGCAGAGTTCGTCACTACCACGACCCACAAGACCCTGCGTGGCCCCCGAGGCGGCATGATCCTCTGTCGCGAGGAGTTTGCCAAGACCATCAACTCCAATATCTTCCCCGGCATCCAGGGGGGGCCGCTCATGCACGTGATCGCGGCCAAGGCGGTGGCCTTCAAGGAAGCCCTTGCCCCGGAGTTCAAGACGTATCAGCAACAGATCGTCAAGAATGCGCAAACTCTCGCCGACGAGCTCGTAAAGCGTGGCTTCCGGCTCGTCTCCGGTGGTACCGACAATCACCTGATGCTGGTGAATCTGACGGGCACCGAGCTGACCGGCAAGGTGGCCGAAGAGGCCCTTGACAAAGCGGGCATCACCGTAAACAAGAATACTGTTCCCTTCGAAACCCGCTCACCCTTCGTTACCTCGGGGTTCCGGATCGGTACGCCTGCCGCAACCAGCCACGGACTTAAAGAGACTGAGATGGCAGAGGTTGCTGCTTTTATCGCCGAGGCGCTGGCGAACGTGGAGAACGAGGCGAAGCTTGCGGAGGTAAAGGGAAAGGTCAACGCCCTTATGAGCCGCTTCCCGCTTTATGCCAATCGTCTGAAGTAGTTTTCATTGACCACGACGCAAAGAGGGGGAATGCACCATGCATTCCCCCTCTTTGCGTTTAAACTGCCGTGGAAGCCGGAGTCTATTCCTTTATGAAGACCGCCAGCTCGACGCGGTCGCCATCGGACAGGCAGACCGGAAAGCAGAGTGCTTTATGGCCCGCCGGGACCGGAATGCCGTCGGGAGTGTCGATGATCTCGGGTGGGGCTATCTCGACGGATTTGCCGATCTGTGCCGCTTTGGCGGCAATGTTTCCCATGACCACGTTCACGAATTCCATGACGGTGTCGTCAAGGACTTCCTTGGGTTCGTTGTCGACGTTCGGTTCCTTGAGGATTGCCTTGGCGATTTTTGCCCGGGTTGCAGCGGTAACGCCCATGAGGTAGCTGCCCGAAATATCGCCCGTAAAATCCATGGCTGCGTAGATATCCATGGCGGGCAGTCGCTCGGCCACGAAGCAGGGTTCGGGCCGGAAAACGAGGAGTGCCACGCGAGTGAGCATCTTGTAGGAGAGGTCGACCACCATCTCCCAAACCTTCGGCTCGGGGATACCAGCCGGAATTGTCACGGTATCGGTTATGTACTGGGCTTGGTCGGCTTTGAAATAGTCCAGGTATTTCGGCAGAGCATCGGCTTGGAGCCCCCCAACCTTGACAAGGGCCTCTCCGATGTAGAGGTGAGTGTTCTTCTGCCGCGCCAGCACCTGCATCATCTGATCGCCTGTTAACAGGCCAAGCTTGACCGCCATGTCTCCAAAGCGAAGATCTTCGATCCGTTGAGCATTGTGGACTCTCTCAATGTCTGCCTCCGTGAGAATGCCCATGGCAAGGGAAGTGGCTCCGAAACTGAGATTAACCGATTCTTGCAGCCCTATGGCTTGCAGGAGTATTTCCCTCGAAACGACCCCTTTTTCAACAAGAAACTGTCCGAAAAACTTCACTGCCATATGCTGTCCTCCTTGAGAACAAAGTGTTTCGTAACGTGGTATCGAGCGATGTCTCTACATCTCGCGGAGAATATTCAGAATGTTGTCCGCCTCGAACGGTTTTGAGATAACCGTGCGGGCGCCGAGACGCAGGGCCTCGGTGAATTTGTCGCCAACGCCGCCGAGCGACGTGATCATGACCACCTTTACATTCTTGTCCAGGGCCACCAGGGTACGCAGAGCAGTCAGTCCGTCCATCCCCGGCATGTTCATGTCCATGCAGATGATGTCAGGGTGCTCGGTCTGGTGCATCCGGATGGCCTCCATGCCGTTCTTGCCGTGGCCGACAACATGAAACTCGCCGCTTTCGCTGAGGATCTTGTCCAGTTGGCGGGCCACCGAGATACTGTCGTCCACAATCAATACTTTCTTCATGCACTCCTCCTTCCAGACTATACTCATGCTCGAAGCGTCTTGTCACTCTGTACTATTTGTATCGGCAAGTAGGAGTAAATATTTAGAAAAATTTTTCGCCACTCTGTGTCTTGGTGTCGGATTTGTAAAAAATTGCTCGTATTGTCGAGAACTTTTACATTTGTCTTTGTGGTAATAATTATGCGATGTGGCAAATCATCCTATATTTGGGGCAATAACCGGAGGACCATGTGGTGGCACAATAAATGCTTGGACAACATTAATAAATCAAAATTTAAGGAGTAGCCAAGGATGGCGTATTAAATCAAAGGCACCTTCTTCTTTCTTCCTGATCAATGTAACTCCTGAATTATTAGGCTTAAACTTTACATCTTTCCTGAAATTTTCCTGCCTCACATCCTTTCATTGTGTGCCCTCCCTGTTCTGAGAATCGTAAAAAATTCCGACTGTTAGTGTTTCAGGATTAATTTCAACAGCTGCTTCAAGCCCATGGGCAAAGGAGATCGATTATGAACGCTTGTCGACTGACTCTTATCGTATCGCTGTTCTCCGCTTTAGTATTTTCAGGCGATGTCTCGGCGCAGCCCCTGCACTACGGTGATTTCTCCACCGCCCTTTCCGGCTGGACGACCCTGGGGGATGTCACCGTTGAGAATGAAGAAGCGGTACTGGGCGATAACGGGGCAACATACAGCATCCTTTATCAGGGGATCCCTTTGGCTGCGGGCGATTACACCTTTGAATTCGACTTCAGGAACCGCTTGTCCGGCACCGTACCCCTGGAGCCCCCTCGACACCTTTTTCGCCACCCTCTATTTCACGAATGACCTGAGAGGGTTCAATCTGGCGCCGGGGGGATTCGATGCGGCGCTTCCACTCCTCAGTCTGGACCACAACGGCGTGTTCGACAGCGTCGCAGCAATCGGCGCAAGTGGGAAAGGTCCGGAGTGGTCGCACATGAGCCTTGAATTTCACAACGGATACGCCTACGTCGTACCGGTATTTGAGCTGTTCGACATGAATTACATCGATAACGACAGTAAGGTTCTTCTCGACAATGTCGGCATTGATCAGGCTGCGGAGCCTGCCGTTATCCCTGAACCAGCGACGTTTATCCTCTCAGGGGGCGGCATCCTGGCGCTTCTTGCCTTCAGGATGAGACGAGGAAGAGGGTAGGTTGGGCAAAGGCGGCTTCATGCCGTGCCCAAGATTACCGCTGTTTAGCCCAAGCTACGCAGATTCAGAGGTTACATGCTTCTAAGCACTACTGTCCGGTAAAGTTCGAATGTACTTCTGTAACCAACTGATTCTTATAGCTCTTTGACATAATTGTTCTTTTTTCGATTTGAATTCGTTTCGGGTGCTACCTTTCTGACTTCACAGGAGGGTGGCGATGCAATCCGGCAAAACGGTTTTCAAGCAGCTTTTGCAGTTTTTGCCCCGGTACGAATTCAATCTCTGCGTCAGCCGATACCGAGGTGAGCACAGGATCAAGAAGTTCTCAACCTATGACCAGTTCCTCTGCCTGGGATACGCCCAGATGGCCGGTCGCGAGAGCCTGCGGGATATCGAAACCTGCCTGAACTCACATCAGGAGAAGCTTTACCACATCGGTTTCCGTGGCGACATCTCCCGAACGACTCTTGCCGATGCCAACGAACGCAGGGATTGGCGCATCTTTCAGGACTTCGGCTATGTTCTGATCCGCATGGCGCAAAAGGAATATCAGAGCGATTCGATCGCAGTCGAGCTTGCTCAGCCTCTGTACGCCTTCGACTCGACAACCATTGACCTGTGCCTTTCTTTGTTTCCGTGGGCCGATTTCCGCAAGACCAAGGCAGCGGTCAAGATGCACACGCTCATTGATCTGCGCGGTCCGATCCCGACCTGGGTAGCCATAACCACCGGCAAGGTCCACGATGTCAGGATGCTGGATCATCTGCCGGTTGAAAAGGATGCCTTCTATGCGATGGATAGAGGTTATGTCGACTTCGCGCGGCTGTACGCCATTCACCAGCAGGGGGCGTTCTTTGTTGTTCGCGCCAAGGACAACCTGAAGTGCAAGCGGCTGTACTCCAATCCGAAGAACAAGGAAACTGGCGTACGGGCAGACCAGATCATCACCCTGGTAACGCAGAAGTCGAAAAAAGGCTATCCGGAGCGGTTACGCCGGGTCAGCTTTGTTGACAAAGAACGAAACAAACGGCTTGTGTTCCTCACGAACAACTTCGAGATCCCCACAGAGACTGTAGCGGCGGTCTATAAGCAGCGTTGGAAGGTGGAGCTGTTTTTCAAATGGATCAAGCAGCACCTGCGGATCAAGTCGTTCATCGGGACATCGGTCAATGCGGTAAAGAGCCAGATATGGGTAGCCTTGTGCATCTATCTGCTGGTGGCGATCACCAAGAAGAAACTCGGCATTCAGTGCTCGCTCTACACTTTTCTACAGATCCTTGAGGTCAATTTGTTCGAGAAAAAGCCCATTTCATCGCTGGTTGCGGAAGCCCTTAAGCAAAATCCCGACCCTGTCGTCAGCAACCAGCTAAATTTATTCAACTATTAACCGGATAGTAGTGGCTTCTAAGCATTAACGGTGAGGAGGCGCACCATGCTTACCAGAGCAACCGGAAGGGGAAGAAGGTCCGTTTTTTCATTTATTTCCTGCCTGGCACTGCTGCTTTTGTTGTTGCCAAATTTCGCCCAAGGCCAGCAGCCAGAGGATCTCAGCGCTTACCTTGCTGTAAGCACGACCAATGAGCGCTCCACCCTGAACAACGTTGCCCGCACGGTCACCAGCACCGCTGACGTTACCATTACAAACACTTCAACAAGGACGATTACCACCCCGCTCCGTGCGGTCATCACCACGAGCACTTCGGGAGTCCAGATGCCCGAAGCGCTGGGAGGACCGGGAACCGTCCCCTATGGGAAGTACTATTATGATCTTGGCGCCAAACTTTCCGGAGGGACACTCCCTCCCGGAGGGAAGGTTACGTTCGGCGTGAGGTTTGTCAGATCCTCTACCGTCCGGTTCAGCTATAACGTCCTGCCGTACGGCATATTGGTCCCCACATCAACCCCGGTCATCAGCGCCCCGACGGCTGTGGAGTGTGGGCCGGTCATGGAAGGACTGATCGCCACCAATAATGTGACGGTCAGCAACACCGGCACGGCTTCCCTCGTGGTAAGTGAGGCAACTCTTGCCGGCACTGGTTTCTCCTGGTCGACAGGTGGTGCCCCTCCTCTGCCTCTGGTACTTTCTCCCGGACAGAGCACCAACCTTCAGGTCGATTTCGTTCCGGGGAGCGGAAACGGTGGAAACACCCTCACCGGCACCCTGACCCTCGGCAGCAACGGCGGGAACGCCAAGGTGAGTCTGAGCTGCAATGCGGTAGCGCCGATGGAATTACAAACATCGACCGTCATGGGCGCCCGGGTGAAGAACGGCACCGTCTATGACCAGATAACCGACAGCTCCTGCGCGGCAGTGGGTGGTGAAGTGAGCTTCGGTGAAGGGTCACTCTCCTCAGACACCTTCGTGGTGACGCTCACCGACCAGACCGGGAAGAGTGTCTCCAGCGCCTCGTTCGCCGCAACCCAAGGGGCCGGCACAGCCACCTTCAGCGGCATTGCAGCCTGCGGCCTGAAAGACGGCACCATCAGCGTAACCGTCACCGTCACCCGCGGCGGCAGCGTCTTATGCACCATGACCGGAACGCCGGCGGTGAAGAACACCTCGACCTTGGCGGCGCCGTTGCTCGATCCTGTTGACCCGGCGACGGTCTTCTCGACCTGAGGTGTCCTGTCAATAGTAGACACTCCCAACTCAAGCGGCGGCCGTGTTTGTGCAGAAGTTCAGGGCAAACACGGCCGGGGCCAGATAGCCAAGGCGCGAGTGGCGTCGTTGGCGGTTGTAGAATATCTCGATGTATT
>NZ_JAUQXO010000014.1:0-57425 GCF_030834625.1 Geobacter sp. | reverse complement strand
ACAGAAGGAGCTACTGCAAAAGCTGGGAGTCAAGCCGATTCCAAGCCAGCTTAAGGACGTTGTAGTGTAAAAAACCGGAGGCCAAATCAGCTAACTTGCTGATTGTGCGACAGTTGTGTCCTGCAAAGTGTCAAACTTCGGCGGTCCCAACCATCGGCAAGACCCGCCGAGGGCGGGTCAGCCTCAGCCCCGTTATATGCAACTAATATTTCTTTTGCTCTTCCAGTGGAGAGCGAGTACGGGGAACCGGCGGATTACCGAAAACACTACAGGCCGGAGTAACCCCCGGCCTGTAGTGTGTAAAAAATGAATTGTGTCTCTTGGTTGCCGTCAGTAGCCGGCTTTATTGTATTCATCCTGCCAGTAGGCTTCCTGTTCTTTCTCGGATTTAGCCTTGAACCCGCCGAGCGGTATATCGAGTGCCCTGCCGATGAAAAGTGCCGGTATGAAAGCAAGGTCCACTACCGGCGAGGTATACTTGGCAAGGTCAAAAGCTAGCCGCGGCTTGATCGAGTCGAGTGCGATGGTTAGAAGTAACATGAGAGCAGGACATATGACCATCATGATCACAGCCCCTACAACCAGGAAAAAAATTTGCAGTAAATCCATTGATTCCCTCCTTGTTGGTATTTAAGCTCCATACTGCTTAACCTCTCATTCACCCCCCTCTGTTATGGAATGCCACAGACAAACCGGCATGAATATGTTCGAGCCATAGTACGCGTGGGATAAAAATTAAGCAACGTGAATGTGTCAAATATTATTAAAAGCGTGGGCGCCGGGGGAATCCCTTTGTGGGACACAAGAGAATAAGGGAAGAGAATAAGGGGACAGAAGCGAACAAGGAGGCTGCTAATTGAGAGAACAGGGCCTGTCCCAGGGCATTCCTAGCCAGAGGAAATTAAACGGTCCAATCAACGATATTGAGGGAAGGGACCCGTAAAAATTCACGCGTGTTATTGGTGACGAGGGGAATTCCGAGGGATACAGCGTGAGCGGCAATCAATAGATCCATGGAACCAATGGGTGTGCCTGCTTTTTCGAGAGTTGCTCGAATATCGCCATAAACGTGAGCCGCCGCCTCATCATAAGGGAGCACTTCCAGCGGAATGATGAACTCGTCGAGAGCTTTGGCGTTTTTCTCTCTATGGGTGCTCTTGGCAACGCCATAGCGCAATTCCGAGAGGGTTACAGATGAAATGCCAATGTCGCCAATCTGGTACTCCAGAAAGCGTTCAAGCACGGCAGGCGGCTGTTGCTTGATGATGTAAATGCAGATATTGGTGTCGAGCAGCAGTTTCATCAGAAAGTCTCCCGCTTGTCCATTTCAGGCTGTATACGCTCGGACATGAAATCGCGGGAAAATTTTTTGAGGCTGCAAAAGAGTGAATTCCAAGAGTCGCTCCGAGGGATCAACTGAACGACGTTGCCGCTTTTCTTAATAAAAACTTCGCTGTCTTCAAAGCGGAATTCCTTGGGAAGCCTGACTGCCTGGCTTTGTCCATTTTGAAAAATCTTTGCGGTTTTCATCCTGAACCTCCGATAATATATATTTGCAGTATATATTTCTGGCTTTGGGTTGGCAAGTGAAATTTCACATGATGGAAAGGCAAGAAAGACGCCGAAAGGTGCCGCGAGAAAATGAGGACGTACAATCGGATAGCCGGGGGTTCCAACTACGGCGACGTGTTCGCGTTTTGCCCCTTGTCGGCAGTCATGCCGCCGGTGACAACAAAGCCCATGGCACGGTGGGTTGAGATATTCACCGGCGTTACCGACGAGCGCGGCACGATTACCGTACAGCCACCGATCTGGTAGCTCAGGGGGAGGTACACCGCGATTTCCCCGTCAGTGCCGATTCCTTCCGGCAGGCCGCTGAAATCGCTGCGGGTGACGAATCCGATCATGCGCATGGGCTTGCCGCCGAATTCCAGATCTATTGTCACCACCTGGTTGAACTGGGATTCTTTCTGCTTGGCGAAAAAACCGATGAAATCCTTGAGGGAGCCGTAGAGGTTTTTGATCAGCGGAATGTTGTCCGCCAGCTTTTCGCCCAGGTCCAGCAGCCGCCGCACCAGAAACGCGTTGAGCGCCAGGCCGAAGAGAAAGGTCACGACGAGTCCGGCCAAAATGCCCATGCCGGGAATATACCAGCCGGCCGGAAGCAGCACCTTGAGCATGCCGCCCAGCACGGTCTCCGCGGAGCTCACGAGCCAGAAGAGAATGTAGAGAGTCAACAGGGCCGGGAGCATCGCCACCAGCCCTTGAAACATGATGTTGCCGAGTCGTTTCATTGGTCGCCTTTCGATCCGCTTGATTATGGCCCGGCGCCCCCGCGCTCCGACCCAACCAACGATCATCCAAAAGGAAATTTCTTCAACTTTTCATAACATCCCAAACGTGCGAAGGCAACAACCGGAATCGAAATTCGACTACCTCCCCCCCTTGAGGGCCGCAATCCGCTCCTCCAGGGGCGGATGGGTCATGAACAGCCGCTTCAGCCCGCCGCCGGCCGTGCCGGAGATGCCGAAGGCGGCCATCTGGTCGGGAAGGTGGGGCTGGCCAGCGGTCAGGCGAAGCTTCTCCAGTGCCGCCACCATCTTGTCCCTCCCCTCAAGGCTGGCGGAGCCGGCATCAGCCCTGAACTCCCGCTGGCGGCTGAACCAGAAGACGATGATGCTGGCCAGGATGCCAAACACCATCTGGGCAACCATGGAAGTGATGAAGAAGGCAGGGCCATGGCCCCGTTCGGTCCTGAACACCACCCGGTCCACCAAGTGCCCCACGACCCGGGATGCGACGATGACGAAGGTGTTGACCACCCCTTGGATGAGCGCCAGGGTGACCATGTCGCCGTTGGCCACATGACTCACCTCGTGGGCAAGCACCCCTTCCGCCTCGTCCCGGTTCATGGCCCGCAGGAGGCCGGTGCTCACCGCCACCAGGGCGCTGTTGCGCCGCATGCCGGTGGCGAAGGCGTTGACGTCCGGCGCATCGTAAATGGCCACCTCGGGCATGCCGATGCCGGCGTTTCTCGCCTGCCTCTCCACGGTCTGCACCAGCCAGGCCTCCACCTCGCTGGAGGGGCTCGTGATGACGCGGGCGCCCGTGAGCCGTTTCGCGGTCCACTTGGAGATGGCGAGCGAGATCAGCGAGCCGCCGAAGCCGAAGACCGCGGCGAATACCATGAGATTGCCGAGGTCGAGCCCCACTCCCTGCTGGTCCAGGATGCGGCCGACCCCCAGCAGGCTCAGCACTATGCCGAGAACAAAAATGATGGCCAGGTTGGTGACGATAAACAGCATGATCCTCTTGAACATCTGCGGCCTCCTGCCGAAAGGGTCCGACCCCGCCCATGCCTCAACGGGGCGTCGTCGTGCACGATCGCCCCGCCATGCCCTTCTTGTTCCAAGGTGCTGTCACGTTGACACTTCTCCCCCTCACCCCTGCCCCTCTCCTTCAGGGCGAGGTGAAATCAGGCCCTCTCCCCGGGGGAGAGGGTGGCCGAAGGCCGGGTGAGGGGCTACAGAACGCCGACGGAGCCCCCTGGGGTCAGTCTTACTTGAACCGGGACTTGGCCGAATCGATGGCCTCGCCAACCGCGTTCCAGGCCAGCTCGATGCCCGCCTTCAGGTCTTCCCAGGCGTTTCCCCCGGACTTCTGCAGTTCCTCGAACTTCTGGCGGGCCACCGCCTGCTTCGCCTTCACCGCCTCAAGCTGCTCGGCGTAATCGTGCTTGAGGTCTGCCCTCACTTCGCCCGCCTTTGCCGAAAGCTTGTCGATATCGGCGTTCCACTCCTCCAGCTTTACCTGCAACTTCTTGACATACTCGTCTCTGGTGCTCATGACCTGTCTCCTTTTTGGGGGATGATATGCAGAAATACCCTCGCAAGGGTACATCCAGCATCGCTACAATCAGTTTACCACGTCATCGGCCACAGTCATTGCCGCCCCGTCAACAACTCTCACGAATCGGTATCACCACCGGCCGGCACCGCACCGTGCCCGTCGCGCAGAATGTGGATATCGCGCCGGGGGGACGGAATCTCGACCCCATGCTCGTTGAACGACCTGTAGATGGCATAGTTGAGGTTACTCGTCAGGAGCCCCCGCCGGTGGATGAGGGTGGTGCTCCAGGCCCGCAGCTCGAAGTTGAGGCCATTGTCGCCGAACTCCATGAGCCGCACGCCCGGGGCCGGCTTCTCCAGCACGTCGGGGTTTGCGGCCGCTACCTCCAGGAGCAGCCGCTCCACCTCATGGACGTCGCTCCCGTAGGCGACGCTCACGGGAATCCGGAACCGGACCTTCCGGTCATTGTGGCTCCAATTCACCACGTTCTCGGTGATAAATTTCGAGTTGGGAACGATGATGGTGATATTGTCGTTGGTGACCACCGTCGTGCTCCTGCCGCCGATATAGACCACGTCACCCTCCACGTTTCCCACCACGATCCGGTCCCCCACCTTGATGGGGCGTTCGAAAAGAATGATGATGCCGCTCACGAAGTTGTTGACGATGTTCTGGAGGCCAAAACCGACGCCGATACCGACGGCGCCGGCCAGCACGTTGAGGGCGGTGAGGTCGATGCCCGCAGTCTGGAGAATGACGATGAAACCGATGGCAATGACGGTGTAGCGGATGATGGAGCCGGTGGCCTGGCGGGCGCCCATCTCCATCCGCGTGCGGGTGAGGAACTCCTCCGCGATCCAGGTCCGGAGCTTCCCCGACAGGTAGAAGAGGAGCGCCACCAGCACCACCAGCTGGATGATGGCCCAGAGGGTCACCTGCTCCTTACCCAGTTTCACGAGGGGGACTTCGAGGAATTCCCTGATTTGTGCCAGAACATCGCGGAGCGTATCCATCGAACCTCCTTGCTAAAACGGCCAGAACCGGGGAATGAAGATGGTGGCCAGCACCCAGAAAAGGATATTGAGCGGCGTGCCGACCCGGAGGTAATCGGCGAACCGGTAGCGCCCCGGCCCGTAGATGAGGGTATTGGTCTGGTAGCCGAAGGGGGTCATGAAGTCCAGGGACGCCGCGTAGGTGACCGCCATGATGAGTGGGCGCGGGTCGATCCGCATGGAATCGGCGGTGGCGAAAACGATCGGTATCAGCAGCGCCACGGTGGCGTTGTTGGACAGAATAGCGGTAATGATCGCCGAGAAGAGGTACAAGGCTGCCACCATTGCCGTGGGCCCCGCTCCCCCCACGGCGTAGACGATGAACTTCGACAGGAAGAGAGCCGCTCCGCTCTTTTCCATGGCGATGCCGAGGGTGACCACCCCGGCCATCAGCATGATGACCTTCCAGTCAATCGCTTCGTACGCCTCTTCCGTCGTGAGGCAGCCGGCAAGAACCATGACGATGCACCCGATGATGGCGCCGGTCATGATCGGAACCACCCCGAGAGCCGCACCCGCCACCACGGCCGTTACGACGGCAAGGGCAATGGCGGTCTTGCGCTTGCGAAAGACAGGAGCCTGCACCTCGGAGATGACGACGAAGGTGCGGTCAACGCGGAGCCGCTCGATCTCCCGGGGCCCCATGTCAAAGAGAAGGACATCGCCGGCCCTCAGAACGGTCGTCTCCAGATTCTCCCGCATGATGACGTGTCCCCGGTGCCTGATGGCAAGGGCGGTGAATCCGTAGCGGGAGCGGAACCGGGCCTCCTTGAGACTCCGCCCGTCGAGGGTCGAGTTCGGGGCGACCACCGCCTCCACCAGGGTGCTCTCCTCCGGCGTTCCCTCTGTGGCGCCCTGATCGAGCTCTTGCTTCAGGGCGATGCCTCGGCGCTGCTGGATTTTGCGGAAATTTTCCAGATCGCACCGGACCTTCAGGTGATCCCCCTCGCGGAGTTCGATCTGCTCGGGAGGGTCGTCGAGCAAGCGGCCGTCCCGGAAGACCTCCACGCTCTTCAGATCCAGCTCGTGCAACAGCGGCGACTGGGCGAGCACCATCCCCACCAGACGGGCCTCGGGCTGGATGATGATTTCGGTAACATAGTCGCCGGAGCCGAGCCGCCTCTCCTCTTCATCCTCGCCCACCCGGACGGGAATGAGCCGCACTCCCACCAGGAGCATGTAGAGGAACCCCGCGCCAAAAAAAATGAGCCCCATGTCGGTCAACTCGAACATCCCGATGGGAGCGAGGCCGCGGCGCTCGATAATGGAGCTGACGAGGATATTGGTGGATGTGCCGATGAGGGTGCAGACCCCGCCGAACATGGAGGAATAGGAAAGGGGCATCAGGAGGCGAGAGGCGCTGGTATGGGTGTCGCGGGCCACGCCGAGGACTATGGGGAGGAAAATGGCCACGGCAGCCGTGTTGTTGATAAAAGCGGAGATTATCCCGATAACGAGCATCATGGCGGCAAGGGTCAGCCAGTAGCTCTTCCGTCCCAGGCGGGCAAGGCCTCCCCCCACGGCGTTCACGGCGCCGGTACGATAGAGCCCCGCCGAGAGGACGAACATGGCCCCCACGGTGATGGTGGCCGGGTTGCTGAACCCACTGATAGCCTCCTCCGAGGTGATGAGGCCGGAGAGGAGCAGGGTCGCCATGATGATGAGGGCCACCAGGTCAGCCGGGAGCCGTTCCGTGGCAAAGAGGATCAAGGCCGATACGACCAGGCCCAGCACCAGCAGCATTTCAATGGTCACGGCAGCCCCCCTTCCCTGGGAATCACTCTACATGATACTGCCGTTTCAGCCGATCGCCACCTCCCTGTGGCTTTCGGCTGGATATTTCAGCGACCCTACTGGGCCAACTGCTTCAACACCTGCTGCAGTTTCCGCAGTTCCTCCCCGTAGCCGGCCCAGTCCCCCTGGCGCTGCAGGTTGGTGGCCCGTTCGAAGATGCTCATCGCCTCCTTGGCGAGGTCGGCCGACGAGGCCTTCAGGGCCGCAGGCGCTGCCGCAGCGACGCCGACCGTGGCCTTCCTCCCCCCGAATACCCGTTGCAGGGCCAGCTCCAGGGTTTCCTCCATGACCACCTCGTCTCCGAAGGCGACGATGACCCGGCGCAGTTCGGGGAGCCCGGCCTTGTCCGCGGCGGCCAGGAAGAGGGGCTGCACGTAGAGGAGCGATTTTTCGATGGGAATCACCAGCATGCTCCCCCGGATGACCTGGGAGCCGCGCTGGCTCCAGAGAGTCAACTGCTGGGAAATGTGGGAATCCTGGTTGATCCGCGCGTCGATCTGCTTCGGCCCGTAGATGAGCCGGTCCCGGGGGAAGGTGTAGGCCAGGAGCTTGCCGTAGTTCTCCCCGTCGCAGCGGGCCGTGAGCCAGGCCGCCAGGTTGTCCCGCTTGGAGGGGGTAAAGGGGAGAAGAAGAATGTATTCCTCCTTTTTCTGTCCCGGCAGCTTCATGATGGTGTAGTAGGGCTCCATCCGCTCCTCGCCCAGGACTGGAACCTCCCAGAGGTTCTCCTTGTTGTAGAAAACCTTCGGGTCGGTCATATGGTAGGTGGCGAACATGGCGGCCTGCACCTGGAGGAGTTGGTGGGGGTAGCGGATATGCCGGCGCAGGTCTTCGGGCATGGCCGACAGGGGCTTGAAGAGCTTCGGGAAAATCCGCCCGTAGACCTTGATCATGACGTCGCCGGGGTCGCTCACGTAGAAGTCCAGGGTGCCGTCATAGGCGTCGACCACCGCCTTGACCGGGTTCCTCATGTAGTTGATTCCCCCGGCGAGGGGCTTTGCATAGGGGAGACGGTCCGAGTAGGTGTAGGCGTCGATGATCCACTTGAGGGTACCGTTGTCGGCCACCACCAGGTAGGGGTCGCCGTCGAAGCGGAGAAAGGGGGCCGCCGCCTTGACCCGCTCGCTGATGTTGCGGTTGTAGAGGATTCTGCTCTCGCCGGTGATGTCGGAGGAGAGGAGGATCTTCTCCGTTCTGAAGCGGGCGGCGAAGAGGGCCTTGCGGAGCACCGAATCCAGGGGCACCCCGCCTTTCCCCCCGTAGGTGGTGTTGATGTTCCCCGTGGCGGTGGGGTAGCTGAACTCCGGCACCTTCGTCTTGACGATGACATACTCGTTGGAAAGCTCGCCGTAGTAGATCTCCGGCCGCTTCACCTTTATGTCGGCCAGGCTGACAGGGGGAATGTCCTTGACAAAGAACTCGGGAAGCCCTTCCTTGGTGATGCGGCTCACGGGGCCGAAGGTGAGGCCGTTGCCGTGGGTGAAGATGAGCCGCTCGTTGATCCAGTTCCGGCTCGGGAGGTCGTTGTAGGAAAGTTCCCGGGGCGAGAGCATGACCTGGGTGTACTGGCCGTTCACCAGGTAGCGGTCATTGTCCACGTCGAAAAACTTGTAGTAGGTCCTGATCTGCTGGAGTTGGCTGTAAGTCTTGAGGAGCGGGGCGTGGTCCCAGAGCCTGATATTCCTGATGGTGGCGTCGTTGTTGGCGATGTCCGCTGCGGTCAGTTTCAGGTCGGCATCGAAGGGGATGGTTTCGATCTTGTCCAGATCGTACCCGAAACGGGTGAACTTGATGCTGTTCTCGATGTAGGGGGTCTCCAGGGCCAGCTCGTTGGGGGCCACCTTGAACTTCTGCAGCAGCACCGGATAGGCCATGATGCCGACCCCGTAGACCGCGGCCACCAGAACCGGCGGCAGCAGCGCCAGGCGCCAGTTACCCTTCCAGAGGCCCGCCGCCAGCATGATCCCCGCAACGGGGGTCACGACCGCAAGAATCCGGTAGGTGAGGAGCCGGGCGTTGACGTCGGCGTAGCCGGCGCCCGGGAATCCGCTGCTCCCGGAAAGGAGGAGCCTGAAACCGTCCAGGTAGAATCCGGCCGCCACCGTGAGGGAAAAGATCCCCACCAGAACCGCCAGATGCCTTCTCACCCGCGGGTCAAGGGAGGCACCGCTCTCCGTCACGGTGATGCCGCCCCGGACATAGTAGACCCCGGCCACCAGGGCCGTGACCGCCAGTACCATGAAGCCGGCAAACCCCTTGGCATACTCCAGCAGCGGCATGCTGAACAGGTAAAAGCCGAGATCCTTCCCCATGACCGGGTCACTGGTGCCGACCGTAACGCTGTTCATGAAGAGAAGGAGGTTCTGCCACTGCACGGCACCCCACCGGGCGACCAGGAGTGCCAGGACGACGCTGGCGAGGATGCTCAGGGGCCCGGCCAGCCGCACCGCCTCATCCCGCTGGATCCGGTAGATGTTCCCCCCCTCGAAGAAAACATTCTTTGGGGAGAACGTGGCGCGGTTCGCGTAGTGAAGGTTGATGAGGGCGAAGACGAGCAGAAGGATGCCGGAGAAGAGCCCGGCGCCGACCTTGGCCGTCAGCGTCGTGGTGAACACCGAGGTGAAACCGGTCTCGACGAAAAAGAGCCAGTCCGTATAGAACGTGAGGAGCGACGAAAGGAAGGGAATGATCACCACCAAAACGGCAGCGATAAAAATGAACCTGTTTTTGATCATCAAAGTACTCCCTTGTTCAGTGTGGATATGAGTAAGTCTTCTTCGAATATCTGATTTTTCGTATCATACCATCTCTCTGGGCTCTGCTCAAAATCACTGTCATATTCAACAGAAGGATTAGTGACTTAGGTCTTCCCGCCACCAACGGGGAGCATCCCCCGTTCCATGAGTGCGGCCACAATGCTCATGATTTTGGCTCCGCCTGGGTAAATGCGCGGCGGATCTCCTCCATCCGGCGGCGGTTCTTCCCCAGGTCGGAATAGCCGACACGTGATGCCGAACGGACGTGGATCACCCGCTGTTCCCGGTCCAGCAGAAATTCGCCGTCATCCACAAAGAAGGTGGTGCGCAACTCGACCCGCAGGTAGCCGGCCTGCTCCTCGATGATCTTCGTATCGTCGCGACGGCCGAGGACCTGCTTCAGGCGGGTAAAGGCGCGATCCGGGTCGCCGCGGAAGGCCAGCGGAGCAATCCGGTGCCGTTCGTCTGTCGCCTGGCTGGAGACGCAGTTGGGTGACGAGGGACAGGGGGACAGCGTCCCATTCCTTGCCCCCAGGTTGTCGGGCCGGCCGCCGACACACGCCGGCAGCAGCCCTGCCAGCATCCCCGTCAGCATCACTCTTCGCATTGGAAATTTCATGGTCCCGCCCCTCTCCCCAGTTCGCTCATCAGCCTTACCACGGCCAGTTCCTTGGCCTTCGCCTCCACATCCACCGTCATCTCCCTCCCGCGCCAGCACTCCGGCAGATCCGCCGGGTCGATGTAATCGGCATGGGGCTTTGGGTTCCCTCCCCCCCAGCCGGCCCGGGGCGACGACAGGTGGCAGTACTCCTCCCGCCCGACGGCCTGCCAGGTTTCGCCCGCCAAGTCCGTTGCCTCTTCGACCGACAGACCGTCCGGGTTGCAGCGGTGGTGGTGCACGTCATACACCAGCGGCAGGGACAGCCGCTCGCAGATCGGCAGCAAATCCCGTACGGTGTAACTCACATCGTCGTTTTCCAGCGTCAACCGGCTCCGTACAGATTCGGGCAGGTCGGGGAAGACCGCGGCCAGACGCTCCAGGGCCTGCCCCTTGTCGCCGTAGACGCCTCCGCCGTGGATGTTGATCACCTCGGCCCCCACCGCCTCGGCCAGCATTCCCTGGTACGCCAGCTCACGGATGGAGCTTCCGACCACCGCCGAATGGGGCGAGGAGAGCACGACAAACTGGTCGGGGTGAAAGCTGAGCCGGATATCGTGCCTTCGTGCGAATGTCCGCGCTTCCTCCAGGAGGTGGAGGATCAGGGCGCCATCAGGCAAATCCTCCAGCCGGTAACCCACCTCCGGGTGGGTCATGCGCGGAAAGAGTGGCGACATGATCCGGAAGGCTCCGATCCCGAGCCGGCGCACGGTTGCCAGGGCCAGCAGCAGGTTCCGGGCATTGGTGACACAGAGCTCCGAAACCTTGGTGAGCTGGCGCTCCCGCGGCAGCGCCAGCAACACCTTTGCGGTGGTCGTCCGGAACGAGACCGGTTCTTTGACAAACAGGCAACAGAGGCCAAACCGCATCGCACCACCTTACGAGAATAAAATACATGCCTCCTGAACTATACCAGAATGACCTCTCTCCGCATGGCGGAACGGCAACTTCATGGACCATGTTGCGGAGACGGTTGCAGGTGCTAGAATCCAAGAGGATGAAGGGAACCGGCCATGAAAACACTCATCTGCACCATTGAGGTGCGTGCCCCGGCGTCGGCCACCTGGGAACTGCTGACCGATACCCGGCGCTGGCACCTGTGGGGGCCATCGGTCACGGCTGTGGAGTGTTCCGAGCGGTTCATCGGCCCCGGCTCAGTCGGGTGGGTGCGGACCGTCATAGGACTGAGGGTGCCATTTCGCATCACAGAGTATATCGCCGGCCGCCGCTGGTGCTGGGAGGTGGCCGGCATCCCGGCCACCGGCCACCGGGTGGAGCCGCTGGGTCCGGACCGCTGCCGGGTGGTCTTCGAGGTCCCTTTCCTGGCAGCCCCCTACCTGGCGGTCTGCCGGCTGGCAGGGGAGCGGATCAGGCGGATACTGGAAGAGGAGAACCGGGGACCATGAACGATACCACCGAGAACTGGTCAATTCTCCAGGGGCTCTGCACGGACCAGTACCTGGCCGTGCTGGCCACCGACGCCGGCGCAGCCCCCTATGCCAGCCTCGTGGCCTTCGCCGTCACCCCTGACCTGCGCCAGCTCTACTTCGCCACACCCCGTGCCACCCGCAAATGGTCGAATCTGGCCGGGAACCGCCAGGTGGCGCTCCTTGTGGACAACCGGAGCAACCAGGTTGCGGACTTCAGCCGGGCGGCCGCAGCGACCATTCTCGGCACCGCCCAGGAGTTGCGTGGTGACGAACGGGAAGCGGGACTGGCCATCTATCTGGCCAAGCATCCCCATCTGGCCGAATTCACCGCCGCACCCAGCTGCGCCCTCTTCCGGGTGCAGGTTGCCAGCATCTATCTGGTGACCCGCTTCCAGAACGTCATGGAGTACCACTTTCCGCCATGAACGGGACAACGGATCTCTGCATCGAACTGGCGGCACTCACTGACGCCGACCGTCCCACTGCCGGCGGCAAAGCGGTTGCGCTCGGCCGTCTGGCCCGGTCAGGCCTGCCGGTGCCGCCGGGAGTCTGCATCACCACAACAGCCTACGACCGCTACCTGGAAGCCACCGGACTGAGAAAACGGCTCCCGTTGCTGCTGGAACGCAAGTCCTTCGGTGAGATGCGTTGGGAAGAACTGTGGGATTTGGGGCTCAGGGTCCGCAGCCTGTTTCTGGCCACGTGGCCTGGGGGCTCGGGTTCCCCCTGCCGCCCCGGGGTTGAGAAATTTTCTACCGAAAGGAGAACGCTCCATGAACCTTTCCGAACTGTTCCAGCAACCCGGCCTGGGGGTAATGGCCACCGCCGCTGCCGACGGCAGCGTCAACACCGCAGTCTATGCCCGCCCCCACGTCATCGACGAAACCACCCTGGTCTGGGGGATGACCGACGGTCGCACGTTCCGAAACATCTCCCGCAATCCCCACGCCTCTTTTCTGTTCAAGACGGGGACACCGGGTTTCCGTGGGGTGCGGCTGGCCCTGGAACTGATCAGGACCGAGGAGCAGGGGGAGATGCTGACCCTCATCAAGGAGAACGCCGACACCATGGTCGGTCCGGGTACCGGCAACGCGGTAACCCATGCCGCTTGGTTCAGGGTGGTGGAAGTAAGGCCGTTGGTATGATCGGTGCAAAAGCCGTTGTCACTGCACTTGTCCTGGTTTTGGCCTGC
This sequence comes from Geobacter sp., assembly GCF_030834625.1. Lineage (NCBI taxonomy): Bacteria > Pseudomonadati > Thermodesulfobacteriota > Desulfuromonadia > Geobacterales > Geobacteraceae > Geobacter > Geobacter sp. Next base: position 44,694 of record NZ_JAUQXO010000014.1, on the reverse strand, counting down.
CAGCCAGCGGCAGCCTCGCTGGGACTCCCTCCGCTTCAGACGGTTGCATATGTTGATCTGAACCGGTATATCGGGACCTGGTACGAGATCGCCCGCTACCCCAACAGCTTCCAGAAGGGGTGCCTGGGGAGCACCGCCGGCTACACGCTGCGTGAGGACGGCGACATCCAGGTGGTGAACAGCTGCCGGGACGCCGAGGACGGGAGGACCCGCCAGGCAAAGGGTCGCGCCTGGGTGGTCGATACAACCACCAATGCCCGGCTCAAGGTTTCTTTTTTCTGGCCCTTCCGGGGGGACTACTGGATCATCGACCTGGGAACAGAGTACGAGTACGCCGTGGTGGGAACACCCAACCGGAAATACCTCTGGGTACTGAGCCGCACGCCGGTCATGGATGACACCGTGTATGCCGCCATCATGGAGCGGATCCGGCAGTTGGGGTTCGATCCCGGGAGGGTCGTGCGGGAAGCTGACACTATCCGGAAGAATGGTGAATCATGGTAATCGTCGGCATCTTGGCGTTCTGCCGCCGCTTCGGAAAGGGACTCTGATGGGAACGACCGGCGTCGGCATCTGCACCCGGTGGGACGCGGCCCAGCTGAAAGCGTTGGGGGTGACCACGGTCATGCAGAGCGCCCTCTACACCGGCCAAGTGGTGCACCGGCGGAACGTCCCGGTCGTGAACGAGTTCCGCTACAACCTCTTCATGGTTTACCTGGACCTGGCGGAACTGGAGCTGGTCTTCGCCGACCGCCTGCTCTGGTCCGTGGAAGGCCCCACCTGGGCCAGCTTCCGGCGTGCCGACCACCTGCGCCGGGAGGGCCCCCTCGACACGGCGGTGCGGGATGTGGCCGAGGAACAGCTCGGCTTCCGCCCCTCCGGACCGATCCGGCTCCTGACCCACCTCCGCTACCTGGGATACTGCTTTAACCCCATCAGCATCTACTACTGCTTCGGTGCCGACGGACTGCGGCTCGACGCCATTGTCGCCGAGGTCCACACACACCCCCGGGGGGAAGAGTACGTGCGTGCCCTGGATATCCGGAACGCGCGCCGGGAGGGAGAGTGGTACCTGTTCGAGCAGGAGAAGGAGTTCCACGTCTCCCCCTTCATGCCCATGGATCTTCGGTACACCTGGGGTTTCACCACACCCGGCGAAACCGTGGCAGTGGCAATGGAAAGCGAGCGGCAGGGGGAGATCATCCTCTCGGTCCTGCTCGACCTGGAGCGATGCCCCCTGACCGGCGAGAATCTGGCCCTGGCGCTCCTGCGGTGGCCCTCCATGACCCTCCGGATTCTCGCCAGCGTCTACTGGCAGGCCCTGCGGCTGAAGCGGAAGGGAGTGCCGTTCTGCCACCGTCCCGAATAGCCGTACGTCGTTCCCCGACTGAGCGTAAACGGTCGCGCTACCCCTCCGTCCCTCCCCCCTCTTCCTCCCTCTTGCACCACTCCCCCGAAGCCCCCAGATCATCCCGCACACTCTCCTTCCAGAGAGGAACTCCGCTGAAGTAGGCGGCCCGGCCCAGCATGTGGGCCGCCACCGGCGCCGTGAGGACGATGAAGACGATGATGGCGGCGATCTTCCCGGTGACCGCCGCGTCGTCGAAGAAGAGGGCCACCCCGCCAAGAATCAGGCTCGCCCCCAGGGTGGAGGCCTTGGTGGTGGCCGAGAGCCGCATGTAGAGGTCCGGGAACCGCACCACCCCGATGGCGGCCACCACGGCGAAGAAGGTCCCCCCGCCCAGGAGTATGGCGATGATCGTGTCACGCACCGCCGCCCCTCCGGTGCAGGTAGTAGGCGAAGGCCACGGTCCCCAGGAAGGTGATGAGGGCCAGGACGATGGCCGCGTCCAGGTAGGCGGGCTGGCCCGTGGCCACCGCGTAGGCGGCGGAGATGGCGATGATGAGGGTCGCCATGAGGTCCAGGGCCACCACCCGGTCGGGGAGGCTTGGCCCCCGCACCAGCCGGACAAAGGCAAGGACGATCCCTCCCCCCAAAAGCGGGAGGACCACGAGCTGAACAAAGGCATCGAGGGTCATCGGAACACCTCCCGGACCCGGCGCTCGAACCCCTCCTTGATCCCCCGCACGAGCGCCTCCGGATCGTCGATGTACATGGAGTGGACATAGAGGGTGCGCCGGTCATCGGCCACATGAAGGCTCAGGGTTCCCGGCGTGAGGGTAATGATGGTGGCGAGCACCGTGATTTCCAGGTCGCTCTCCACATCGAGGGGAACAGCCACGATGCCGGGGGTCATGTGATGGCGGGGGGTGAGGATGTCATGGGCCACCCGCAGGTTGGCCAGCACCAGCTCCCGGACAAAAAAGAGGATGAACCCGGCCACGGCCTGGATCTTCGACAGGTAGCCGGTGGTCCCCCTGCCCCGCCGGGCGATCCAGAGGACGAGGAACCCGACCACCGCGCCGGTGAAGAACCCCCCAGCCGTGTAGGTCCCCGTGAGGGCCACCCAGGCCAAGGCCAGGAGGATGTTGGAGAGAAACGGGGTCACGGTTTCACCCCCAAGACCGCGGCGATGTAGAGCTCGGGATTCAGGAGCTGATCGGCGGCGGCTAGCGACAGCCGGAAGAGGGGCTCGGCCCCCACCCCCATGGCTACCGTCGCCAGGGCCAGGAGCACGGCCGGCACCCCCAGCAGGAGTCGCGCCCCGCCGGGGATGTGGGGATGGTAGTGGGCGTGGGGTTCACCCTCCCGGACGGGTCGGTCCTTCCAGAATGCCTCGGCCCAGATCTTGGTCATGGAGAAGAGGGTCAGGATGCTCACCATCAGGGCCACGGCCACCACCACGTACCGCTCCTCCGCGAGACCCGCCCGCACCAGGGCCAGCTTGGCCCAGAACCCCGACAGGGGGGGAATCCCCGCCAGGGCCAGGGCCGGCACCAGAAAGAGTGCCGCCACCAGGGGACGCCCCTCGTAGAGCCCCCCCAGTTCACCCAGCTCCGTGGTGCCGGTGATCCGTTTCACGATGCCGGCCACCAGGAAGAGGGCCGACTTGGCCGCGATGACGTGGACCATGAAGAAGACGGTCCCGGCCAGGGCCAGGGGGGTCAGGAGCCCGAGCCCCATGACCAGATAGCCGATCTGGCTCACGATGTGGAACGACAAGAGGCGCCGCATCTCGTGCTGGGCCACGGCCCCCAGAACCCCGGTCACCATGGTGAGCCCCGCCGCCGCCAGAATCAGGGTCCGCCCCGCCTCGGCCTCCTGGACGAAGATGAGGGTGAATATCCGCACCAGCACGTAGACCCCCACCTTGGTCAGGAGGGCCGAGAAGATGGTGGTCACCGCCACGGGAGGGGTGTGGTAGGAAGCGGGAAGCCAGAAGAAGAGCGGGAAGACCGCCGCCTTGATCCCGAAGGCGGCAAAGAGGAGCGCGGCGATGACCGGCACCGTGCCGCCGTGGGGTACCTCCCTGAGCTGCCTCGCCAGGTCGGCCATATTGAGGGTTCCCGCCACCCCGTAGAGGATGCCGATCCCGGCCAGGAAAAAGGCCGAGGCGATCAGGTTCAGGGCCACGTACTTGATGGCCCCCTCCATGTGCTCCCGGCGCCCCCCCAGGGCCAGGAGTACGAAGGAGGCGATGAGCATCACCTCGAACCAGACGTAGAGGTTGAAGAGGTCCCCGGTCAGGAGCGACCCGCAGACCCCCAGGAGGAGCACCTGCATGAGGGGATGGTATCCCAGGGCCTCGTGCTCGATGTCGGCGCTGGCCAGGGAATAGACCGCCACGGCGAGCCCCATGGCGCCGGCCACCACCACCATGACGGCGCTGAAGAGGTCGGCCGCCAGGGTGATGCCGAAGGGTGCCGGCCAGTTCCCGGCCTGGGCGCTCACCACCCCCTGCCGCTGCACCGCCGAGAGCAGCGCCACCCCGGCCGCCAGGAGCGCCGCCGTGCCGCCGATGCTGAGCAGACGCTGCAGCTCCCGCCGGTGCCAGGCCAGAAGCCCCGCCACCGCCGTGGCCAGGGGGATAATGAGGGGGAGGAACAGTAAAAGCTTCATCCGCTGCTCCGGGAGTCGGTATCCGTCGTGGTCATCACGTCCAGGTCGTCGGTCCCCACGGTCTGGTAGACCCGCTTGATGAGGACCAGGGCAAAGGCCTGCACCCCGAAGCCAATGACGATGGCGGTGAGGATCAGGGCCTGGGGGAGCGGATCGGCCACCGGGAGAAGCGGCTCGGTCCCCCCGGGAGGGACGTAGGGGGGCCGCCCCCGGGTGAGGCGCCCCACGGTGAAGATGAGGAGGTTGGCCGCGTTACCCAGGAGCGCCAGGCCGAAGACCATCTTCACGATGCTCCGCCGCACCATGAGGTAGAGCCCCGCCGCGTACAATCCGCCGATAACCACTGCCAGAACGCTTTCCACTCTATTCCTCCATGAGGCTGAAGACGATCATGAGGGCCATCCCCGCCACCACCAGATAGACCCCGGCATCGAAGAGGAGCGGGGTGCCGGCGTGGCCGATGACTGGCACCGGGAGCGTACTCCAGAGACCGGTGAGAAACGGCAGCCCCAAAGTCAGGGACAACACACCGCTTGCGAGGGCCGTCAGAAGCCCCGCCGCCACCAGCTGCCGCGGCTCCACCCGGAGCACCCGCCGGGCCCCGGCCACACCGTGGGCCAAGGCATGGAGGACAAAGGCGGCCGCCGCCACGAGCCCCCCCACGAACCCGCCCCCCGGCTCGTTGTGTCCACGCAGAAGGAGAAAGAGTGAGAAGAGGAGCAACAGCGGCAGCAGAAGACGGACAGCGGTTGCGAGAAGCAGTGACTGCATGGCCTACCCCCCTCCCTCCCCCCGGCCCTTCATGAGCCCGTAGACCCCCAGGGCCGCCACGGCCAGGACCGTGATCTCCCCCAGGGTGTCCAGTGCCCGGAAATCCACCAGGATCACGTTGACCACGTTCCGGCCGTGCCCCGCCGGCAGGCTCTGCTCCAGAAAATAGGTGCTGATGTGGGGAACCAGGGTCTGGGAGACCGCCAGCAGCACCAGCACCGTCATGAAGCCGCCGACGGAGAAGGCCACCAGGAGGTCCCGTACCCTTCCTCCCGGCGTGGAGAGGAGCGAAAAGCGGGGGAGCCGGTAGAGAACCAGGACGAACAGTACGATGGAGAGGGTCTCGATGCAGAACTGGGTCATGGCCAGGTCCGGGGCGCCGTAGAGGATGTAGACCAGGGCAACCCCGTACCCCACGGTGCCGAGGCCGGCCACCGCTGCCAGCCGCGAGGTGGTCGTCGCCGCCGTCAGGGCCCCCGCCAGGATGACACCAGCGGCCAGCCACTCGTGGATCCCACCGTCGGGTCGGGGAAGCTGCCGGGGGATCTCCCCGCTCCGGAGGATGGCGACCCCCATAAGGAACACCGCGGCCCCCACCACCGTCATCAGGTAGTAGCGGAGCCGGCCGTTCTGGAGGAGGCGGGTCTGCCACCGGGCAAGGCCGAGCATCCCGTCGATAAGGAGCCCGTACCCCCGCTCCGGCCCCCACCCCGGCCCGCTGCCGGCGGGAAGACGCCGGAGCAGCGCCCCCCGGACAGAGGCGATGCCGACCCCGGCCGCCACCGTGGCCACTCCCAGGAGGAAGACCGGGTTCACCCCGTGCCAGAGGGCCAGATCAACCGGCACCGGAACGCCCCGCACCGCCGCCACCGCCGGGGCCACCAGCCACCGTCCAGTCAGGCCGGGGACAATGCCGACGACAAGCCCCATGAGGGCAGGAAGCAGCGGAGGGAGCCAGAGGAGCGATTCCACCCGGTGGTGATGGAGAGACGTGTCCCGCTCCCGCCCGTGGAAGGGAAGATACCCCACCATGACCGCCACCGCCACCGTAAGGGCGTTGGCGACGAAGCCGGCCCCGGTCACAAACTCTGCCGCCAGGGGGGCCTGGAGCTTGGCCTCGTAGAGGAGCTCCTTGGCGATGAACCCAGCCAGCGGCGCCACCCCTGCCATGGAGAGGGCCGCAAGCCCCGCCCCCAGGGCCACCCACGGCATGGCCCTGGCGAGCCCCCCCATCCGCGCCAGGTCCCGGGTGCCGGCCCCGTGGTCCACGGCTCCGGCGGCCAGGAAGAGGGCGCTCTTGTACAGGGCGTGGACCAGCAGAAAGACCATGGCGGCCGTGGCGGCACGGGGCGTGTGGAGCCCCAGGAGGAGCGTCAGGGTCCCCAGGGCGCTCACGGTGGAATAGGCAAGGATCTGCTTCAGGTCGCTCCGGATGAGGGCCATGACCCCGCCCGCCACCATGGTGATCCCCCCCGCCAGGGTCACGCTCCAGAACCACGCATCGGTCCCCCCCAGCACCGGCGAGAGGCGTGCCAGGAGATAGATCCCCAGTTTCACCATGGTGGCCGAGTGGAGATAGGCGCTGACAGGCGTCGGCGCCTCCATGGCGCCGGGGAGCCAGAAGTGGAACGGGAACTGGGCCGACTTGGTGAAGGCGCCCAGCAGGACAAGGGCCAGGATCGGCACGTAGAGAGGGTGGCTGCGAACCGCGTCGCCCCGGGTGAGGAGCGCCGCCAGATCCAAGCTTCCCGCCCCCTCCCCCAGCAGTATGAACCCCGCCAGGAGCGCCAGGCCGCCGGCGCAGGTCACCAGGAGCGCCTGGAGGGCCGCCTTTCTCGCCGCCTCCCGGCCGTGGTCGAAGCCGATGAGGAGGTAGGAGCAGAGCCCGGTCAGCTCCCAGAAGACGAAGAGGGTGATCAGGTCGCCGGCCAGGACCGTCCCGAGCATGGCGGCCATGAAGGCGAGGATCAGGCCGTAGAATCGCCCGAGATGGTGGTGGCCGTGGAGGTAGGACGAGGCGTAGGCCACCACGAGGACGCCGATGCCGGTGATGAGGAGGGCAAACAAAAGGCTCAGGCCATCGAGCGAGAAGGAGAAGTCGACTCCCAGGGACGGTATCCACTCATAGGCGGCACGTATCGTGTGCCCGGCCGCCACCTCCCCTCCCTGCGCCGCGAAGAAGCCAAAGAGCATGAGCGGTACCAGGGCGCAAACCCACCCGGACCACCGGGGTAAGCGGCGGTGGAGAAAGGGGGCCGCCAGGGCGGCTCCGAACCCTGAGAGAACGGCAACAATCATAGGGAAATCCCGTCGACGGTGGAGATTACATCTGCTCTATTCTAACCGTGGAGCCGGCGGTTGCAAGGAAGCGGAAAACTTAGCCTCCCGGCCCGGTCTCCCAAAAGTCGATCACAATGGCACTGCAGTCGTCATCGGGGGGATCGTTTGCCCCGAAGGCCCGCAACGCGGCGGCAAGCTCGTCCATGAACCGGATGTAGCTTCCTCCCGTCGCGGCGAGAAACGCTTCGAGCCTTCCGGCACCGAAGACCTCCCCCGCCCCGTTTGACGCATCGAGGATACCGTCCGTATAGAGGAGCAGACGATCACCCCTCTCGAACCTGAAGGAGCCGGGAGCCATCTCCGTTTCGGCGAAGAAGCCGACCGGCGGCGCCGTGGGCGAGAGACGATACTGGGAGGATCCCCGCTGCACCAGCGGAGGAACATGCCCGGCATTCACATACTCCATGCGAAGCGAGGCGGGGTCGATGATCCCGAGAAACAGGGTCGAAGAAAAATGGTGGTCGAGCTCCACGCCACGGTCGGCAAAGCGGATGAGAAACCGGTTCAACTGCGACACCATGCCAAGAGGAGTGTCAGCAGTCAGGGCGCAGTGGTGCAAAAAACCGTAGACGAGGGACATCACCACCGACGACTGGATGTCGTGGCCGGTTACGTCACCGATGAGCACCACCTCCCGGCCGTCGGCCATGGGGATGAAGTCGAAATAATCGCCACCCAGTGCCTTGGCCATCCGGTTCATGACCCCGATGCATCCCCACCGGCAGACCGGCGCGGTCCGCGGCAGGAGCAGCTGCTGGATGCGGCTCGCCAGGGCAACCACCGGTCCATGCCGGAGCGCCGTCGCCGTGCCCGGTTCAGCTCTGCATCCTTCAACCCTTTCCGAAGCCATGGCATCCTCCCGGTCGCAGACGGCTGCGTAGGCTACCGCCGCACCACCGTCACCGTCGTCCCACCTTCCGCGCCCCCCCGAGAAGGGGAAGCCACCACAACGCCGGCGGTCGGCACCCCAAGTTCGTCCACCAGGAAGCTCCTGAGCCGGGCGGCCCGCACCCTGCCGTCCTTTCCCCCGGCAGCCACCCGGAAGGAAAAGCCCTCCGCCCCGCCGGGAAGCCTCTTCACCAGGGCCAGGGCGGCCATGCTCTCCCGGGTCGGCTCCCCCGTGTCGTCAAAGACAACCGGCGGCAGAAACGGCTTCAGGGCCACATCCAGGACCACGGGAACCTGAAGGCGTCGCTCCAGGAGCCTGGCGAGAAGCTCCCGTTCGTCGCCGGTGAGGGGGTAGTCCCGCCGCAGGGACAGCGAGACATGGGCCGGCCCGGGCTTTTCCGCAAATCCAAGACGGATATCCGCCACGGCAAAGGGGGCCGTGAACGCCTCCAGCTCGACCCGGGCCTCCCTGAGGAGCCGGGCCGTGACGGCCTGCATCGACGCGGCACCCTGTTCCGGGGGGAGTGCCGGCTGGGGGGCGGGGAGGTGAGTTGAAAGCTCGGCCTTCGGCTCGATGGAACCGGCGGTCACTACCACCTGCTCCAGGTTCAGGTCGGCCTTGCGCCCCAGCAGGGAACCGATCTCCTTCTCGATCTCCTCCTCGGCCCGCTTCTCGAAGGGCCGCACCGTGTTAACCGTAACACTCACCCCGACACCGGCACCCTTCTCCTGCACCGCAAAGCCGGTCACCCGGGAGTGGGCCTCCCGGTCCAGGTGCTTTTTCAGCACCCGCTCCACCCGCTTGGTGAGCTTCACCTTGCGCAGATCCGTCACCAGGGTATAGACGAGGGGGATAGAGATGAAGGTGAGCACCGTCCCAAGGATCAAGAGCCGCTTGCGGGCCGGGTAGCGCTCCTCCGAGGCCATGGAGCTGCGGAAGTTGAAGAGGAAAAAGACTAGGTCCGACGCCAGGACGATGGCCACGAAGTTGGTGAAGAAGAGGAGAAAGCCGCCGAGCCCCAACAGGGGGCGGCCGCTCCCCAGGCCAAAGCCCGCCACGGAGAGTGGGGGGATGACGGCGGTGGCCACCGCCACCCCCGTGGCGGTGATCATGTAATTCTTCTTGGTGCAGAGGGCGATGGCCCCGGCGGTGCCGGCCAGGACCGCCACGAAGAGGTCGTAGATGTTGGGGCGAACCCGGGCCAGGATCTCGGCGGTGGGCTCCTTTAGGGGCGAAATGAAGGTGACGAGGGTGGTCACCGCGATGGTGAGGCCGACGCTCACGGCAATGGCCCGGAGCCCCCGCCGGGCCAGGGCCAGGTCGCCGATGGTGAAGGCGAGGCCGAAGGAGAGGATCGGCCCCATGAGGGGAGAGATGAGCATGGCCCCGATGACCACGGCCACACTGTTGGTCAGAAGACCCAGGAGCGCAATGAGGCTCGCCAGGAGGAGCAGCGACAGGTAGCTCCCCGAGAGCTCCGCCCCTACCACGGCATTCTTGATGATGGAGCGGTGGTCAATGTCGGCGGTCCGTTCGGCGATATACTCGCGCAGACGTTTTAACCGGTAATGAATGTAAGGGGTAACCACGGTTGATCCTCCTGCGTGCGGCGCCTGACGCGTGCGATAGCATTCCCCCCAAAGGTACCAGCCTTTTCCCCTTCCCACAAGCGGCCGGGCCGGTTTCCGCCCAGCCACGGGCCACAGACACCCCGGTGCCGATAATGCGGCGACCCCTTTGCACTCTCGGCCCAGCCTGTTAGTCTTTCGGTAGTGTCACACACAGACACTCACTGCCAGTTCGTCACCCGGCCGGCTCCCGCCCCGGGAGGCACCGAAGGAGTCGCCATGAGATTCGCCCTGTTTCTGGCCATCGTGCTGACGGCCCTGGTGGTCACCTTCTCCCTCCAGAATGCCCAGCCGGTCCAGGTGCAGTTCCTGGCCTGGTATTTCGAGGGGGCCCTTGTCCTCGTTCTCCTCATGACCTTCGTGGCCGGAGCCGCCACCATGTACCTGGCCTCTCTCCCCCGCCGCTTTGCCCGGGGCCGGGAACTGGCCGACCTGCGGCGCCGGCTGGAGGAGTCCCGGCGGCAGGGGGACCGGCTCCAGGCGGAGAAGGGGGACCATGGAACCGCCCAAGGGATAGCTCCCCGGGAGGGATGACGGGGAACTCCCGCTGGGGCCCGGAATCAGCATCATAGCAATTTCAGTGAGTTGCTCCGCATATTTGATTTGTGTACAAATTAATTGTACCCTACCGGGTACTTACTGCCCGCAAAGGAGTCGACATGACGCCGTGGCACCTGGACATGGGGGCAACGCCCCGTGCCGAAGGAGTTCACTTCAGGGTATGGGCGCCCCTGGCCGAATCCGTTGAGGTCATCCGCTGCGCCGGGGGGGAAGGGACGTCGTACCCACTCTCCCGAAGCGGCGAGTACTTCCAGGGAACCATCGCCGGCATGGGCCCGGGGGAGCGCTACTGGTACCTGCTGGACGGCGCCCTGCGTAGCCCCGACCCGGTATCCCGCTGCCAGCCCGAAGGGGTCCACGGCCCCTCGCAGGTGGTGGACCCGGGCGCCTTCCCCTGGAACGACGGCGCGTGGCAGGGAGTGGAGCTGGATGAGCTCATCACCTACGAGCTCCACGTGGGGACCTTCACCCCGGAGGGGACCTTCGCCGCGGCAATCGGCCGACTCGATTACCTGTGCGAGCTGGGGGTGACCGCCCTGGAGCTGATGCCGGTGGCGGAGTTCCCCGGAAGCCGCAACTGGGGGTACGACGGGGTCTTCCCCTTTGCACCCCACCACGCCCATGGCGGACCCGACGGTCTCAAGGCCCTGGTGGACGCCTGCCACCGGCGGGGGCTGGCGGTTATTCTCGACGTGGTCTACAACCACCTGGGGCCTGAGGGAAACTACCTCCACGGCTTCGCCCCATATTTCACCAACCACTACCGGACACCGTGGGGCGATGCGGTGAACTACGACGGCCCCTACAGCGACGGGGTCCGCCACTACGTCATCGCCAACGCCCTCCACTGGGTGGCCGAATACCACATGGACGGGCTGCGCCTCGACGCAGTCCACGGCATCTACGACTTCAGTGCCCGCCACATCCTCGCCGAACTGGCCGACGAGGTCCACAGCCTCGCCGGAGGCCTGGGGCGCCAGGTCCACGTCATCGCCGAAAGCGATCTGAACGACGCACGGATCGTCACTGATCCCGAGCATGGCGGCCACGGCCTCGACGCCCAGTGGAGCGACGACTTCCACCACGCCCTCCACACACTTCTCACGGGCGAGAGGAGGGGCTACTACGAGGATTTCGGCGACTTCTCCCAGATGCTGACGGCCCTGCGCGACGGTTTCGTCTACGCCGGCACCTATTCCCGCCACCGGCGCCGGCGCCACGGCAGCGCCTCGTCCCACCTGCCGCCCGAACGGTTCGTGGTCTGCATCCAGAATCACGACCAGGTGGGAAACCGCGCGTGCGGCGACAGGCTTTCCTCCTCCCTGTCGCCGGAGCGGCTGAAGCTGGCCGCCGCCATGGTCATCCTCTCCCCCTATCTCCCCCTCCTCTTCATGGGGGAGGAGTACGGCGAGACCGCCCCGTTCCCCTACTTCACGAGCCACGGCGACGCGGACCTGGTCGAGGCGGTCCGGAAGGGCCGGCGGGAGGAGTTCGCCGCCTTCGGCTGGGATACGGAGGTGCCGGACCCCCAGGCAGAGGAGACGTTCCGCTCCGCCTGCATCGACCCGGAAAAGCGCCACCGGGGGGTACACCGCCACCTCTTCGCCTTCACCCGGGAGTTGATCCGCCTGCGCAAAGCCCTTCCCCCGTTCAGTGTCCCGACCCGGCAGGGGACATCGGTCACCGGCTTCGGAATGGAGCAGGTCCTCATGGTGGACAGACACGGCCATGGCGACGACGTCATCTGCATCTTCAACCTGAGCGGTGTCGAACAGCCGGTACCCGTAATCGGAATCCGAGGGAGACACCGGAGGATTCTCGACTCGACGGAGGGCTGCTGGGGAGGAGGGGGCGGCGGCACTCCAGAACTGCTTGACGAAGGCGCCCTCCTGCTCGTGCCGCCGTTCGCGGTGCTCATCTACCAGGGGGAGCCGCTGCCATGAGCCGCCATATCTGCATACACGGCCACTTCTACCAGCCCCCCCGGGAAAACCCCTGGCTGGAGGCGGTGGAGATCCAGGACTCGGCCCACCCCTACCACGACTGGAACGAGCGGATCACCGCCGAGTGCTACGCCCCCAACGGCGCGTCCCGCCTCTTCGACGGCGAGGGGCGCATCCGGGACATCGTCAGCAACTACGCCCGCATCAGCTTCAACTTCGGGCCGACCCTTCTGGCCTGGATGGAGGAATACTCCCCCGAGGTCTACCGGGCCATCCTGGAGGCGGACCGCCTGAGCATCGGCTGGCGCTCGGGCCACGGCAACGCCCTGGCCCAGGTCTACAACCACCTCATCATGCCCCTGGCGAACCGGCGGGACAGGGAAACCCAGGTGCGGTGGGGAATCGCCGATTTCGAGCGGCACTTCGGCCGCTTCCCGGAGGGGATGTGGCTGGCCGAGACGGCCGTGGACACGGAAACCCTCGACGTGCTCGCCGCCGAAGGAATCCGCTTCACCATCCTCGCCCCCCACCAGGCCCGGCGGATTCGGCCCCGCGGCGGACGGAAATGGCACTCCGTGGAGGGGGGGCATATCGATCCGACCATGCCCTACCTCTGCCGTCTCCCGTCGGGGCGCTCCATTGTCATCTTCTTCTACGACGGCCCCATCTCCCGGGCCGTGGCCTTCGAAAAGCTCCTGGACCAGGGGGAGCGCTTCGCCGAGCGGCTCCTGTCCGGCTTCGACGACCGCCGCAACCGCCCCCAGGTCCTCTCCATCGCCACAGACGGCGAGACCTACGGCCACCACCACATGCACGGCGATATGGCCCTGGCCTATGCCCTCTCGTACCTGGAGGACAACGGCCTGGCGCGCCTCACCAACTACGGCGAGTTCCTGGAAATTCATCCCCCGAGCCACGAGGTGGAGATCGTGGAGCAGAGCTCCTGGAGCTGCAGCCACGGCATCGAGCGGTGGCAGGGGGACTGTCGCTGCAACTCAGGGGGATATCCCCACTGGAACCAGCAGTGGCGCGGCCCCCTGCGCCACGCCTTCGACTGGCTGCGGGACGAACTGGCAGGCCCCTACGAAATGGTGGCCGGGGCCCTGCTCCGGGACCCCTGGCAGGCCCGGGACCACTACATCGGGGTCATGCTCGACCGCTCCCCCGAGCAGGTGGACGCCTTTTTCCACCGCCATGCCCTGCGCCCCCTGGCCCACGAGGAACGGACCAGGGCCCTGAAGCTCCTGGAGATGCAGCGTCACCTCCTCCTCATGTACACGAGCTGCGGCTGGTTCTTCGATGAACTCTCGGGAATCGAGACGGTGCAGGTGATCCAGTACGCGGGGCGGGCCGTGCAGCTGGCCCGGGAGCTGTTCTGTAACGCTATCGAGGCGTCATTCCTCCAGCGGCTGGCGGCGGTGCGGGGCAATATCCCCGAATACCGGGACGGCGCGAGCATCTACGAGGCCTTTGTCCGGCCGGCCATGATCGATCTGGTCAGGGTGGGGGCCCACTACGCGGTGAGCTCCCTGTTCCAGGAGTACGGGGATGAAACCCGGGTCTTCAGCTACCGGGTGCGGAGCAAGGATTCCCGGCACATCCCGGCGGGGCAGACGCGGCTCGCCATCGGCCGCGTCCTGGTCAGCTCCGTCACCACCGGCGAGCGGGACCAGATCACCTACTGCGTCCTCTACTTCGGCAACCACGCCCTCAATGGCGGGGTCCGCAGCTTCCGCGGGGAGGAGGCCTACGGGGCCATGGCCGCCGAAATCACCCGGGCCTTCGAGGCGAGCGACTTCGCCGAGATCATCCGGCTCATGGACGCCCACTTCGGCATGCACAACTACTCCCTGCGGGACCTGTTCCGGGACGAGCAGCGCAGGATTCTCGGCATGGTCATCGGGGGCGTGCTGACCGAGTTCGAGGACCGCTACACGGCCCTCTATGACAACAACCGCCTTCTCATGGGGTTCGTCCGGCAGACCGGCATGCCGGTGCCCAACCGCTTCATGACCACCGCCCAGGTGGCCCTGAACCTGAAGCTGGACCGGGCCTTCGCCAAATCCGGCATCGCCGGCGCCGAAATCGAAGAGCTTCTGCGGGAAATCGCCGACTGGGGAGTGGAGATCGACCGTGTCGACCTGGAATTCCAGATCCGCCGGCGGCTGGAAAAGGCCATGGCGATACTCCGGGACGACCCCCTGGACCGGGGGCTCCTGGCGGAGGCCGCCGGCCTCCTGGAGCTGGCGGGCCGGCTCCCCATCGACCTGAACCTCTGGCTGGCCCAGAACATCTACCTGGAGATCGCCCGGCCCCGCTGGCGGGAACTGATGGAGCGATCACGGGGGGGCGACGCGCGCAACGACTGGTGGTTCGAGGAGTTCCGCTGCCTGGGCGAGCGGCTCAACTTCAACACCCACACCGTCCTCCCCCCCGTATCGGAGGAATGACATGGAACAGAACGACCTTTCGGGTGCCCGGATACCGACGGCAACCTATCGCCTCCAGTTCAACGCCGGCTTCCGCTTCCGGGACGCGGAGCGGGTCGTCCCCTACCTGCACGCCCTGGGGATAAGCGACCTCTACGCCGCCCCCCTCTTCAAGGCCAGGTCCGGGTGCATGCACGGCTACGACATCGTGGACCACAACCGCCTGAACCCGGAACTGGGGGACCGGGACGATTTCGACTCCCTGTGCGGCACCCTCGGACGCCACGGCATGGGGCAGGTCCTCGACTTCGTCCCCAACCACATGTGCGTGGAAGGGGGAGAGAACGAGCGCTGGCTCGACCTGCTGGAAAACGGCCCCAGCTCCGTCAACGCCGATTTTTTCGACGTGGACTGGTTGCCGGTCAAGAAGGAGCTGTCCGACAAGGTGCTTATTCCGGTGCTGGGGGACCAGTACGGCACGGTCCTGGATAACGGGGAGCTGGTCCTCTCCTTCGAGGAGGGGGCATTCTTCATCGGGTACTACGAGCACCGCTTCCCCATCATCCCCAAGACCTACAGCCCCGTCCTCACCCACCGGCTCCAGGAGCTGGAGCAGCTCCTCCCCCCCGACCACGAGGCGTACCGGGAGCTGCTGAGCATCGTGACCGCCATCACCCACCTCCCCTTCTACACGGATCGGGACCCGGAGCGGGTCCGGGAGCGCTACCGGGAGAAGGAGGTCATCAAGCGGCGGCTCTGGGCCCTCTGCTGCGACTGCTGGCCCATCAAGACCCACATCGATGAGAACGTCCGGATCTTCAACGGCGAGAAGGGGAGCCCCCGCAGCTTCGACCTGCTGGACGGGCTCCTGCGCCAGCAGGTCTATCGCCTGGCCCACTGGCGCACCGCCACGGACGAGATCAACTACCGCCGCTTCTTCGACATCAACGCCCTGGGTGCCATCCGGATGGAGAACCCGCGGGTATTCGAGGAGGCCCACCGGCTCGTGCTGCGGCTCGTGCGGGAGGGGAAGGTGACGGGGCTGCGGATCGACCACGCCGACGGGCTCTACGACCCCACCGACTATTTCCGGAGGCTCCAGCGGGCCTGCTTCCTGGAGACGAGACTGGCCGGCCTCGGCGACACGGATGAGCAGGAGAAGGGGGACCAGGGGCCGGACAGCCGGGCCGAGACGATCCTCCAGAGGTACGACGAGATGCTGGAGGTCTCGCCCCAGGCGAAACCCTTCTACATCGTGGGCGAAAAAATCCTCATGAAGAACGAGCGGCTCCCCGAGGACTGGCCGGTTCACGGCACCACCGGCTACGAATTCGCCAACGCCGTGACCGGCCTCATGGTGGACACACGCCACGGCCGGGAGTTCGACGCCATCTACGCGCGGTTCATCCAGGAGCGGCCCAACTTCGCCGAGATCGCCTACCTGAAGAAGAAGCAGGTCATGCGGTTCTCCATGGGGGGCGAGATCAACACCCTGGGGCACTACCTGAACACCCTTTCGGAGAGCAACCGCCACACCCGCGACTTCACCCTGGGGAGCCTCATCAGGGCCTTGGTGGAGGTGATCGCCCACTTCCCCGTCTACCGCACCTATACGGCCACCCGCAAGGTGGCGGACCGGGACCGCCAGTACATCGAGTATGCCGTGGCCAAGGCCAGGCGGCGCAACCCCGCCATGAGCGCGTCGATCTCCACCTTCATCGAGGATGTGCTCCTGCTCCGCTTCTACGACAGCACCAGCGGGGAGGAGCAGGAGCAGTGGCTCGACTTCGTCATGAAGTTCCAGCAGCTCACGGGACCGGTCATGGCCAAGGGGCTGGAGGACACCGCCTTCTACGTCTACAACCGGCTCGTCGCCCTCAACGAGGTGGGGGGGATGCCCGAGCGGTTCGGCATGACCCTGGAGGCGTTCCACGGCCAGAATATCGAGCGGGCCCGCAGCACCCCCCTCGCCATGCTGGCCACCTCCACCCACGACACCAAGCGGAGCGAGGATGTCCGGGCCCGGATCAGCGTCCTGTCGGAGGACCCGGCGGCCTGGCACGACACTCTCATGGGCTGGAGCCGCATGAACCGCGGCCACAAGGTGACGGTCCAGGGGGTCAAGGTGCCGGACCGCAACGAGGAGTACCTCCTCTACCAGACCATCGCCGGGGCCTGGCCCGCGGAGTGGTTCACCACCGAAGGGGCACACGATGACTTCGTCCGCCGAATCAGGGAGTATCTCCTCAAGGCCATGCGGGAGGCCAAGGTGAACACGAGCTGGATCAACCCGAACCCGGTCCACGAGGAAGCGGCCCTCCACTTCGTCGACACCATCCTCCGGGATGTTCCCGCCAACGGCTTCCTGGCCGATCTGCGCCGGACGCTTCCCCCCCTGGTCCGCTGCGGCCTGCTGAACTCCCTCTCCCAGACCCTGCTCAAGGCGGCCTCCCCCGGCATCCCCGACTTCTACCAGGGGACCGAGCTCTGGGACTTCAGCCTCGTGGACCCGGACAACCGGCGGCCGGTGGATTTCCAAAAGCGGACGGCCATGCTGGAGGGATTGCGGACCGCGGAAGCGGAGCGGGGGACCCTCTCACTGGCCCGAGAGCTTCTGGACACCATGGTCGACGGCCGGGTGAAGCTCTACCTGGTTTGGAAGGTCCTCTGCTTCCGCCGGGAGCACCGCGCCCTCTTCGAGCAGGGCAAGTACCTCTCCCTGGAGGTCCAGGGGGAGCGAAGCGACAACGTCTGCGCCTTCGAGCGGTACCGCGACGGCGAGACGGTCATTGCCGTGGCGCCCCGCTTCTACACCCGGCTGGGGGTTCCCTCGGGGGGGCTCCCCCTGGGGGCGGAGGTCTGGAAGGATACGCGGCTCCTCATCCCCTTCGAGGGGGCCGGCCGCGCCTACCGCAACATCCTCACCGGCGAGCGGGTCGTGACAGCGCTGCGGGAGGGGCAGACGACCCTCCCCTTCTCCGCGGTGCTGGCGAATTTCCCGGTGGCGCTCCTGGAGGCGGCGGAGGAGGAGTAAAGGAACGGAGGTATCCCATGCAACGCAGAGTACCGATGCCGGACGACACACCCCACTGGTACCGGGACGCCGTCATCTACCAGCTCCACGTGAAGGCCTTTGCCGACTCCGACGGCGACGGAGTCGGCGATTTCCGCGGGCTCATGGAGAAGCTCGACTACCTCCACTCCCTGGGGATCACCGCCATCTGGATTCTCCCCTTCTACCCCTCGCCCCTGCGGGACGACGGGTACGACATCGCCGACTACTACAGCGTGAACCCCAGCTACAACACTCTGCGGGAGTTCCGGGAATTCCTCCGGGCGGCCCACGCCCGCGGCATCCGGGTTATCACCGAACTGGTCCTCAACCACACCTCGGACCAGCACCCCTGGTTCCAGCGGGCCCGCCGGGCCCGGCCCGGGTCGATCCACCGGGACTACTACGTCTGGAGCGACACCCCCGACCGGTACAACGAAACCCGCATCATCTTCCAAGACTTCGAGACCTCCAACTGGAGCTGGGACCCGGTGGCCAAGGCCTACTACTGGCACCGGTTCTACGCCCACCAGCCCGACCTCAACTTCGACAACCCGAGGGTCCAGGCGGAGATGCTCCGGGTCATTGACTACTGGCTCGGGATGGGGGTGGACGGGGTGCGGCTCGACGCGGTCCCCTACCTCTTCGAGCGGGAGGGAACCAAC
Source organism: Geobacter sp. (assembly GCF_030834625.1). NCBI lineage: Bacteria > Pseudomonadati > Thermodesulfobacteriota > Desulfuromonadia > Geobacterales > Geobacteraceae > Geobacter > Geobacter sp. The sequence continues at coordinate 26,395 of NZ_JAUQXO010000014.1, read as the reverse complement.
TGCGAGAACCTCCCCGAGACCCACGCCTTCCTGAAGAGGCTCCGGGAGCACGTGGACGCCTCGTTCCCCAACCGGATGCTCCTAGGGGAGGCCAACCAGTGGCCCGAGGACGCCATCGCCTACTTCGGCGAGGGGGACGAGTGCAACATGCTCTTCCACTTCCCCCTCATGCCCCGCATGTACATGGCCATCGAGATGGAGGACCGCTTCCCCGTGGTCGACATCCTCGACCAGACCCCCGCCATCCCCGAGGGGTGCCAGTGGGCCATCTTCCTGCGCAACCACGATGAGCTGACCCTGGAGATGGTCACCGACGAGGAGCGGGACTACATGTACCGGATCTACGCAGCCGACCCCAAGGCCCGGATCAACCTGGGAATCCGGCGCCGCCTCGCACCGCTCCTGGGGAAAGACCGGCGCAGGATCGAGCTGATGAACGCCCTCCTCTTCTCCCTTCCCGGCACCCCCGTCATCTACTACGGCGACGAGATCGGCATGGGGGACAACTACTACCTGGGGGACCGCAACGGGGTCCGCACCCCCATGCAGTGGAGCCCCGACCGCAACGCCGGCTTCTCCTCCGCCAACCCCCAGCGGCTCTTCCTGCCGGTCATCATCGACCCCGAATACCACTACGAGGCGGTGAACGTGGACATCCAGGAGCGCAACCCCACCTCGCTCCTCTGGTGGATGCGCCGCACCATCGCCGTGCGCCGCCGCCACCGGGCCTTCAGCCGCGGCGCCATGGAGATGCTCTATCCGGCCAACCACCGGGTTCTCGCCTTTCTCCGCCGCCACGACGACGATGTGATCCTCGTGGTGGCGAACCTCTCCCGTTTCGCCCAGGCCGTGAGCCTCGACCTCAAGGAATTCGCCGGCATCGCCCCCGAAGACCTGTTCAGCCGCAACCGCTTTCCGGTCATCCGCGAGGCCCCCTACCCCCTCACCCTGGGCCCCCACGACCATTTCTGGTTCCTGCTCCGGCGCCGGGAGACGGTCCTTGCGGCCGAGGGAGAGCTCCCCCGGATCAGGCTCCGGGGGGGGCTCCCCTGGTGGGAGGCCCTCCGGCATGCCCGGGGAGACACCCACCTGGAGGGGGTGACCACCGCCTACCTGAGACGCTGCGCCTGGTTCCGGGGCGCGGTCCGGGCCATCATCGGCTACGCTTTGCGGGACACAGTGCTCCTGCGGCAGGGGGAAACGGTCTTTCCCCTCTTCTTCCTGGAGGTCCGCTACCAGGACGGCCCACCGGAAATCTACCTGATCCCCGTTGCGTTCCTCACTGGAGCCGGGGCGAAGCGGGTGGCCGCAGAATCACCCCAGGCTACCATTGCGTCCCTCTCCGTGGGGGACGAGGAGGGGATCCTCTGCGACGCAGTCCACGACCGTGAGTTCCGGAATGCGCTTCTGGACTTGGCCCTTGGCCGGCGCCAGCTTCACGGCGAACGGGAGAGCCTCATCGTGCCGATCCATGCAGGGGGAGGCCGCATTGAACGCGTGGAGGAGACGGACCACCCCGTCTCCGAACTCCCCCGGGCAGAGGGGACCAACAGCATCATCGTCTACGGCGACCGCCACGTGCTCAAGCTCTACCGTAAGGTGGAGCCGGGGGTGAACTCCGAGGTTGAGATGGCGCGGTTCCTGACGGGGAAATCCCGCTACCCCAACGTTGCCCCGTTCCGGGGGAGCCTGGAGCTGCGGCACCCCGGCATCGAACCGTGCACCATCGGCCTCCTGCAGGGATACGTCCAAAACCAGGGAGACGGGTGGCGACTCTCCCTCCACCTCCTGGACCAGTACTTCGAGCGGCTCGTCTCCCGTCGCGGGGAGCTTCCCCCGCCGCCGGAGCGGTATTCGAGCCTCCTGGACGGCAGCGCCTGCGCCGTTCCGGAACCGGTGGCCGACCTCATCGGCGGCTTCTACCTGGAGATGGCGGGGCTCCTGGGCCGCCGCACCGCCGAGCTCCACCTGTCCCTGGCCACGGGGGGGAACGATCCCGCCTGGAGGGCGGAAGAGTATTCAACCCTCTACCAGCGTTCCGTGTACCAGTCCATGCGCAACCAAGCCCGCCGCAGCCTTCAGCTCCTGACCCAGCACCGCAAGGAGCTGTCGCGGGAAGACCTGGAGTCGGCCGACCGGATTCTGGCCGCCGAGAAGGAGATCCTCTCCCGGCTGCGCCTCATCGTCGGCCGGCGGATCGATGCCATGAAAATCCGCATCCACGGCAACTTTACCCTGGGAAAAGTGCTCTTCACCGGCAAGGACTTCATGATCATCGACTTCGAGGGGGAACCGGACCGGACCCTCGGCGAGCGCCGCATCAAGCGCTCCCCCCTGCGGGACGTGGCATCCATGATCCGCTCCTTCCACAACGCCACCCTGACCGCCCTCGCCCGGCACGGCAACGGCCGCCCCGGGGAGCCGGCGCTTCTGGAGCCGTGGGCGGATGCCTGCTACTACCACGTGAGCTGCCGTTACCTCTCGGGGTACCGGGAACGGATGGGCACCAGCCCCCTCGTCCCGGCGGACCGCGGCGACCTGGAGACCCTCCTCTGCTCGTTCCTCCTGGACAAGGCCCTCTACGAACTGGGGTACACCCTCGTCCACCGCCCCGGACGGGCCTCGCTCCCCCTGCGCGGGGTCGAGACGGTGCTGCGGGAGTACCAGTGACAGGGCTGGCGACATGAATTCAAATAAAAAAAGGAGCCGGCTGCGGCTCCTTTTTTCGCTGCGATTTCCCGTATCACTCCCCGGGCGTTCGCCCTTTCCGTGTGCCTTTCGCCCGCACCCGGTTCACCTCCGGCGACAGGATGAGCTGGGGGGGAAGGTTCTGGGCTCCGAGTATCCGGACCATGAGTTCGAACCCTTCGGAGATGGTTTCAAGCTTCTCCCGGGGAATAGTCTCCAGCCCCGCGACGAGGAGCCCTTGGGCCACCTCGGGGGCACGGGCCACCAGGTCCTTCCCCTGTTCCGTCAGGTCGACCATCACCACCCGGCGGTCCTCGCTGGAGCGGGTCCGCTGCGCGAGCCCCTGGGCCTCCAGCCGGTCGACGATCCCCACCACGGTGGCATTGTGCAGATAGAGTCGCCGGGCAAGATCGGAAACCCTGATGGGACCGTGGCCGGCAATGACCTTGATGGCCCAGAGCTGGGGGCCGGTAAGCCCGGTCTCGCGCATGGCCCGTTTAGAGTGCTCATTCACCACCTGGAAGACCCGGCGCAGGTTGTCGGTCACGTCGGCAATAAGTTCGGCAGTCGGTTTCATCGTCAGCTCCGGCTCGGAATCAGGTTTCTTGCATCGGTTTTCCATCCTAGCGTCGGTTGAGCGCCCGCACAAGGAAATCGATGGGCGGGAACGGAGAAAACCTGTTGCGGAACACCCGATGCGGCAGTATATAGTTTGAATACAAATGACCAGATAACGGCCCGAAACATGGCCTCTTCGGAGGTTTGACTTTCCGCGCCCCAGAAAAGGCCGCTTCTTGCCAATGAAACGGAAAATCTATCGGAAACAACCTCTCTGGACCGCACCGATGGTCCTGATCCGGGATCTGCACCTGCTGCGCCGGTTCGTCCGGATACGGCAGATGGTCTTCTCTCTCCTCTCGCGGCTGCGAATCAGCGAAAACACCCTCATGGCGGTCCTTGCCGTGGGGATCGGGCTGGTGGCGGGTCTCTGCAACTACGCCTTCCGCTCGTGCATTGATTTTTTCCGGTGGCTCATCATTGACAACGGCGCAGAGATAACCGGCTACTCCCCCTACGCGTGGGACGCCAGCCGCCTCTGGGCCTTGGCCTTCCCCGTCACCGGCGCGCTCCTCATGCTCCCTCTCTTCATCAGGTACAAGGAGGACATGGCCTTCGGCTTTCCCCGGTTTCTGGAGACGGTCAACCTGCGGGGAGGGCGCCTCCCCCTCAGGCTCATGTTCACCAGGGGAATCTCATCAGCCCTCACCATCGGTTCCGGCGGCTCCGCCGGCCAGGAGGGCCCCATCGCCCAGATCGGCGGCACGGCCGGCTCCGTAGTAGGGCATCTCCTCGGCATGTCGGGGGAACGGCTCAAGGTCCTGATAGGCTGCGGGGTTTCCGGCGGAGTGGCCGCCACCTTCAACGCCCCCCTCGCCGGCGTGTTTTTCGCCCACGAGATCGTCCTCCTCTCCACTTTCGAGCTCTCCTCCTTCACGAGCATCGTCATCTCCTCCGGCATGGCCACCGTTGTCTCCCGGGCCATGTATGGAGACATCCCGGCCTTCGATGTGCCGGCATACCAGCTCGTCCACCCCCTGGAACTCCTCTTCTACGCCCTGCTCGGCGTGGTGTGCGGCTGTCTCGCGGCCCTCTTCATCACCGGCTACGGGAAAACCAGGGACTTTTTCGGCCGCCTTCGGGTCAATCCACTCGGGAAGCCGCTGCTGGGCGGATTCCTCGCCGGCTGCGTGGGGGTCCTTCTCCCCCAGGTCCAGGGGAACGGCTACGAATTCATCGAAATGGCCGTGGGAAATGACGTGGGGTGGCTCCTCGTCACGCTCCTCATCATCGGCAAGATGGTCGCCACCTGCGTAACGGTCGGCTCGGGGCTTCCGGGAGGGACCTTTGCCCCGTCGCTCTTCATCGGCTCGGTCACCGGCATGAGCTTCGGCTTTCTGGCAAACCTCCTCTTCCCGCTCCACACTGCGACCCCGGGTGCCTACGCTTTGGTGGGGATGGGGGCGTTCCTCGCCTCGGTCACCCATGCTCCCATGACCGGCATCTTCCTCCTCTTCGAGATGACCGGCTCCTACACGGTCATCGTTCCGATCATGCTCGCCTGCGCCATCGGCACCGCCGTGGCCCGCCACTTCCGCAAGGACGGCATCGACACCGCCGACCTGGCGGCCCGGGGGATCGACCTGCGGGCGGGGCGCGAGCAGACGGTGCTGGAGAGAATACGGGTCCAGGAGGTCATGATGCATGACCCGGAAATTCTCCCGGAGGCCATGACAATTCGCCAGTTCCTGACCAATCACCACTCCCCCCGCCAGACCATATTTCCCATCATCAGTGAGAATGGTGGGCTTTCTGGAGTCGTCTCGCTCCATGACTTTCTCGGCGTCGCGTTCGAACCGGAGCTCCTCGACCGGATTACCCTGGGCGAAATGACTACCATCGACATTCCGTCCCTCGCCGGCAACAACTCACTGGCTGAGGCACTGATCATCATCGACGGGACTACCCTCGACGAGCTCCCCGTGATCAATCCGGGTCAACGGAATCGGGTTATTGGTCTCCTGACCCGCAGTGCCATCACCGCAGCCTACCACAGGGCAATGGTGGCCCAGTCGCTCACTACCTGAGCCTACGTTGCACTGACAGACCTATCTGTATTTTATAAATTCCGGGAATAGTAATCAAATGCAGCCGGACGGCCGCACGGTGAGCAGAAAAACCCGGCAGCAAGCGCCAAGCTCTCCGATGAAAGAGAGAGGAAGGGGGAATACTCCCCCTATTCTGCCTCGACGGGGCAGGCTTCCGGCGCCGCCTCGCACCGTCGGTAGTCGTCATCGAAGCGGACGATGTCGTCCTCGCCCAGATACTCGCCGCTCTGCACCTCGATGATGACCAGCGGAATCTTGCCTGGGTTCTCCAGCCGGTGGTTCCGGCCGATGGGAATGAAGGTGGACTCGTTCACGTTGACCACGTACTCTTCGTCCCCGCAGGTCACCCGGGCGGTTCCGGATACCACGATCCAGTGCTCGCTCCGGTGGTGGTGCATCTGGAGGGAGAGCCGCTGTCCCGGATTCACCTCGATCCGCTTGATCTTGTAACCGTTGTTCTCCTCAAGGACCGTATAGGTGCCCCAGGGACGTTCGCCTCGTTCCATCACAGGGTTTTCCTCCCGTCAGTTTCTTCCCGCGTCTCGCCGTTTCTCCAGATAGGTTTTCAACGCCTCCCGCCACTCCTCCAACGCCAGCCCTGCATCATGGGTGAGCTTTGAGCAGTCGAGGACCGAATAGAGGGGGCGTGGCGCCGGACGTCCCAGTTCCTCCGTGGTCTGGGGGCGCACCGTCATCTCCTTCCCCGCTTCGGCGAAGATCGACTCGGCGAAGGCGAACCAGGTGCAGGTTCCCCGGTTGGCCGCGTGGTAGGTGCCGCGGCAGTCGGTGTCCAAGAGCTGGCTGATGGCCAGCGCCAGATCAACCGTCCAGGTAGGGGAGCCGATCTGGTCGTCCACCACGGCCACTTCCTTCCGCTCGCCGGCCAGCCGCAGCATGGTCTCCACGAAATTCTTACCGCCGAGGCCATAGAGCCACTGGGTCCGGACAATCAGGTGGTCCGGGTTCTGCCGGGACTTCTCCTCGCCGAGGAGCTTCGACTTGCCGTAGACGCTCAGGGGGTTCACCGGGTCGTCTTCCCCGTAGGGGCTCCCCTTGGTGCCGTCGAAGACGTAGTCGGTGCTCACCTGCACAAGGAGCGCCCCGATCTCCCGCGTCACGGCGGCCAGGTGCCCAACCCCCTCGCCATTCACTGCCATGGCCAGTTCCCGGTTGGTTTCGCATCCGTCCACGTCGGTGTAGGCGGCGCAGTTCACCACCACCCGCGGCTTGAGGGTCACGAGCACCCGCCGGACCGACTCCGGGGAAGTGATGTCGATTTCCTCGATGTCCACACCCCGCACGTCACCCGGAAGCACCCGCATGAGGTCCTGGCCGAGCATCCCCTTGGCACCAACGACGAGTATCATGACTCTTCTCCATACTGTTTCTGGTAGTACTCCCGGTAGGCCCCCGAAGTGACTTCCTCCACCCACGCCCCGTTGGCCAGGTACCAGTCGACGGTTTCGGCGATTCCCCGCTCGAAGGTGTAGGAGGGCTCCCAACCCAGTTCCCGCTTGATCTTCGCGGCGCTGATGGCGTAGCGCCGGTCGTGGCCCAAGCGGTCCTTAACGAAGGTGATGAGCCCCCGGTTCTCCCCTTTTCCTCTCCCCAGACGTTCGTCCAGCAGATCGCAGAGGAGTTGAACGATGTCGATATTGAACCACTCGTTGTTGCCGCCGATATTGAAGACCTCGCCCGGCTTTCCCCCCTTGAGGACCGTCTCGATGGCGGTCGAATGATCCTTGACATGGAGCCAGTCCCGGACGTTACGACCGTCGCCGTACACCGGCAGGGGTTTCTTGCCGACGATATTGTGGATCACGAGGGGGATGAGTTTCTCCGGAAACTGGTATGGGCCGTAGTTGTTGGAGCAGCGGGTGGTGAGGGCCGGAAAGCCGTAGGTCTCAAAGTAGGCCCGCACTAGGAGATCCGACCCCGCCTTGCTGGCCGAATAGGGTGAGTTGGGGGCCAGCGGCGTCTCCTCGGTGAAGTAGCCGGTCTCGCCAAGAGAGCCGTAAACTTCATCGGTGGAAACGTGGAGGAACCGGAACCGTTCCACGGCCCTGGCGTCCCCGTGCTTGCGGCTCTCCTCCAGGAGCACCTGGGTGCCGAGGACGTTGGTGCGGACAAAGATCTCCGGGCCGGTAATGGAGCGATCCACATGGGACTCGGCGGCAAAGTGAACCACCGCCTCGATCCGCTCCTCGGCCAGGAGCCTGCGGACCAGCTCCGCGTCGCAGATGTCCCCCCTGACGAAACGGTAGTCGGGATTCTTCTCCACCCCCACGAGGTTCGTCAGGTTTCCCGCGTAGGTGAGGAGATCCAGGTTGATCACCCGGCAACCGGGGTTGGCTGCCATGAAATGGTTAATGAAGTTGGAGCCGATGAAACCGGCGCCGCCGGTGACAAGGACGGCGCGGGGAATGAACGATTGGGCCATGCATGTCTCCCTTTTCACAAAACGTAATCTACTAGAATACCCTGACCGTCCCCAGCGACCCTATCCCCCCCAGGTTGAAACTGACGAAGAACTCCTTGTTGTCGACACGGTCCCGGTAGGTAACATTGATGCTCCAGCACTGGTGCCGGTATTCGAGGGAGTAGAACGACTCCAGGAAATCCTCCCGGTCAAAGGAGTAACGAGAGGCGTAGTTGAAATAGAACGGCTTGAGCAGGGCGACGGATGCCCTCCCCTCCAGGTACTCCACTTCATCCCGGGCAAAGCGGTAGATCACCCCGGCGGCATTGCCGTTTCCGTCCTTGACATCGGCGGAAACGGCGGTGGTGGAGACGTTGGCGTCGTAGACGTTGAACCGGGTATCAAGGGAGAGGGAGAACTGCTTCAGGGGGTTGACCCGCGCCTCGAGCATCACGTCGGTAAAGGGACGCTTCGCGTCCACCAGCGTCAGGAGATCACGCCGGGTTTCGCTGAAGTCGTACCCTTGGGAAAGTTTGAGGTACAGGAGTTCCCGGTACTCCGCATCCCCCCCCGCGCCGGCGAACTTGCCGGTCACGTAGTTGGCCAGGGAGTAGACGACCCGGTTCTCGCCGACGAGACGGTCGTCGAAGTCAAAGAAGGGAAGCTTCTTCTGGTCCCTTTCCTGCACAAAGCTGTAGCGGACCTCGGGGATCAGCACGTGGCGAATCCTGGGCATGGCCCCGTGCTCCGTCTCGTAAACCCGCGCCAGGGTCGACGAAACAGCCCCTCCTGCCGTGGCGAGCCCCATGACGTGGGAGCCGTCGGCCTCCGGCAGGTTGTTGCCGTCATCCGCCGGGACGTCGAAGGCGTTGTAGAGCCGCAGCCGGTACCCGGCCCAGGCCGAGGCTTCGAGACCACCGAAAGGCTTTGCATAGGCGGTCAGGACCGGGTGAAGGTCGAGACGCTGCCCCTTGATCCCTTCCCGGCGGTAGAAGTTGGTGAAGCTCGATTCGTGGGAGAAAAAGAGGGGGGTCCCGAAGAGCCGCTCCCTGACGCCGGTCAGCCGAATGACCGGGAGTTTCTGGAGGGTCTTGTTGTTGTCGGGCAGGTCCTCCCGCAGATCATCCACGTAGTGGAATTCACCAGTGAGCACCTGCCGGCGGAAGTGCTTGGTGAGGGAAAGGGAGGAATCGAGCTGGTTTCGGTTGTAGACTCCGGTCTGCTCGGCGAAATCGCGGTAGAAATCCCGGTCGGTGACCAGATTGATGTCCGACTTGATGTTGAAGGTATCGGAGACAATTTCCTGATGCTTCTGGGACATGTCTCCCCGGAAGCGCTGCTGTTCGGTGTCGTAGATGACAAAGCCCCGGAAGGTCCCTTCGCTCCCCCGCTTGCGGATGTAGCGGTAGTCGACGCCGAGGCCCACACCCCGCTTGCTCTGGATGTCGAGGTTGACGGTGGCATCCTGGCTCGGGCTGATGACCCAGTAGTAGGCAAGATTGAGGGTGAGCCCCTTCTTATTGGAGTTGCCGCCCCGGGGGGTGAGGAAACCCGACTGCCGCTCCTTCGTCACCGGAAAGATCAGGTAGGGAAAATAAAAGACCGGCACATCGCTCAGATAAAAAAGGGCGTGCTTGCCGGTAGCATACTCGCCGAGGGTAATCTCCACGTCTGACGCGGAAAACTTCCAACTGGGGCGCTCGGCGTCGCAGGTAGTGAAGCTTCCCTTCTCGATCCGGTAGCTGTCGGGGCCGAGCTTGGACATCCGCGTGGCGCGGAGATGGAAGTTGCCTTTCTTGATGAAAGCATCTCCCTGCTCCACCTCCCCCGTATTGTCCTGGTAGTTGATCAGCAGCCGGTCGGCTCGCAGCGTGTCGCCGTCGCTCATGAGGGTCACGTTCCCCTGGGCCTCGGCTTCATTGCGTTCAGAAAAAAGGAGCGCCCTGTCGGACAGGAGCGTCATCCCCCGCCCCCTGATCCGGACGTTCCCCGTGGCCTCGATGCGGTCCTGTGCCGCCTCGTGGGTCAGGGTGTCCGCCTCAACGTAGACCGGACCGCCGGCGTCCCCCTGGCCGAAGACCGCGGCCGGTGCCGAGAGAAGCAGCGTGGCGATGAAAATAATTTGCCTGTTTGACACAGAAGTCCCCATGGGTGACAGTCTTTTATCCCCGGAAAGGTTCGAACCGCTGATCGAGGAGCGCCGACCGGGCCTCCCCCACCGTAAAGAGGGAACCGCAGACGAGGATCAGATCCTCTGCCCTGGCCCGGCTCCGGGCCAGGGCGAGACCGTCGGTCACGGTCCCGCCGTCGACGGCTGATACGCCCCGCTGTCGGCAGAAGGCGGCGATTTCGGCCGACGGAAGTCCCCGCTCCACCGTCGGGGTAACCGCCACCACCTCATGGGCCAGGGGAAGGAGCGGCGCGAGAATTCCCCCGACATCCTTGTCCCCCATGACCCCCACCACGACGATGAGGCGCCGGCGCGACACGTGGGCTATTGATTCGGCAAGAGCCAAAGCACCTGCCGGGTTGTGGGCACCGTCAAGGATGATGGCCGGAGAACCGGCGAAAAATTCCATCCTCCCGGGCCAGCGGGCTTGGGCGATACCGGCGCGGAGCACCTCGTCCCTCAGGGGCTGCCCCTCGGCTGAAAGAAGTTCGGCAGCGGCAAGGGCAGTTGCCGCGTTCACCGCCTGATAACGTCCCCCGATCCCCGGCGCGAGGCCGGAGAGGGTCCGCTCCATTCCCCGGTAGTCGAGGCCATCGCCTCCCCACGAGGCGCTGAAGTCGGAACCAAAGCTCACCAGGGGACTGTTGAGACGGGCAGCCTGCTCCGTGATAACGGCGAGTACCTCCGCTGGCTGGTTCGCAAGCACCACCGGCCTGCCCGGCCTGATGATGCCGCTCTTCTCCCGGGCAATGGCCTCCAGCGAATCGCCGAGCCACTCGCAGTGGTCGATTGCCACCGGGGTAATGACCGTAAGAATGCCGGCGGCGGCGCTGGTGGCGTCGGAGCCCCCCCCCATCCCCGCTTCGAGAATGGCGATGTCCACCTGCGCCTCGGCAAAGTGGAGAAGCGCCATGGCGGTCACCATCTCGAAGAAGGTGGTTCCCTCCGGCGCGGCTGACATAACCTGGGCAGCAAGGCGGCAGACCGCATCCTCGGCAATCTCGGCGCCATTGATGCGGATCCGCTCGGTGAATCGGGTAAGATGGGGAGAGGTAAAGAGCCCGGTCCGACTCCCACCCGCTGACAGGATGGAGGCCAGAAAAGCCGCCGTGGATCCCTTGCCGTTGGTCCCCGCCACGTGAACGACCCGAAGCCGTTCGTGGGGGTTGCCGACCCTCTCCAGAAGCGAGGAGACGCGGCCGAGCCCCGGTTTGATCCCGAAACGGCGCAGGCCGTAGATATGTGCCAGGGTCTCCTCGTAGGTCATGACAGGGCGGGATTATACGGGAACAGAGGGGGAAAATCCACCGCTTTGACCGAAAAGACGGCAGGGGCGGATCCGTAAAATCCGCCCCTGCCGGTCAATCGTCAGCAACGTCTCCGCAGACTCAGCCGCGGTAGAGCATCGAAAGGATCTGGGCCAGTTTTGCCCGCATCTCTTTCCGCTCCACGATCAGGTCCACCATGCCGTGGTCCAGGAGGTATTCGGCCCGCTGGAAACCCTCTGGGAGTTTCTGGCGAATGGTCTGCTCGATGACCCGGGGGCCGGCAAAGCCGATGAGGGCCTTGGGCTCGGACATATTGATGTCGCCCAGCATGGAGAAGCTGGCGGTGACGCCACCGGTGGTGGGGTCGGTGAGGATGGAGATATAGGGGAGCCCCAGATCCTTCAGCTTCGCCAGGGCCGCGGAGGTCTTGGCCATCTGCATGAGGGAGAGGATGCTCTCCTGCATCCGGGCACCGCCGGAGGCGGAGATGATGATGACCGGAGTCCGCTTCTCGATCCCCCGCTCGATGGCGCGGGTGATCTTCTCCCCCACCACGCTCCCCATACTCCCCCCCATGAAGGAGAAGTCGAAGACCGCCAGCTGGACCGGGATGGTTTCGATGGTCCCCGCGCCGCAGATTACCGCGTCACGGGAGCCCCCCTTGGCAACCGCCTGCTGGATGCGGTCCTTGTAACTCTTGGAGTCCTTGAAGTCGAGAACGTCCACCGACGTCAATCCGGCATCGAACTCCGTGAAGCTCCCCGGGTCCATGAGAAGATCGATACGCTGCCGCGCGGAGATCCGGTAGTGGTGTCCGCACTGGGGGCAGACATTGATGTTTTTCTCCAGATCCTTCGTGAGGAGGTTTGCCTTGCAGCTCACGCACTTGGTCAGAAGCCCCTCGGGAATATTCACCTTCTTGTCGGCCGCACCAGGCGCCTTGTCACGTTTGAACCACGCCATGTTTTCGCTCCGTCGGGGTCAGTAACGCCCCGGATCTTTTTAGTGAAAATGAACCCCTCTGGTACCAGAAATCGACTGCAAAGTCAACGTTCGATCGCTCCCTTGAGCGACGAGACGAGCGCGGCCAATTTCTTCTTCAGCTCGTCGCCCGTGCATGTTTCGAAGAGCTTCACGATGGCGCTGCCGACCACCACGCCGTCGGCCACGGCAGCCACCCGCGCCGCCTGTTCTGGTGTGGCGATGCCGAACCCCACCGCCACCGGAACCGTGGTCCTCTCCCTGATGGCGGCAACGTTGCCGGACACCGACTCCTCGACGCCACTGCGGACGCCAGTCACGCCGGTAACGGAGACGTAGTAGATGAAGCCGCGTGCCTGGCGGGCCACCGTGCGGATCCGCGCCGCATCGGAGGTGGGGGTAAGGAGAAAGATGACATCAATCCCGTGCCGGTCGGCGCACACCTTGAACTCGCCAGCCTCCTCGGGGGGAAGGTCCACCAGCAGGACGCCGTCTACCCCCGCGGCGGCTGCATCGGCGGCAAACCGCTCAAGCCCGTAGCTGAGGATCGGATTGAAGTACCCCATGAGCACAATGGGCACCTGGGTCCGGGCACGGACCGATTTTACCGTGGCTAAAATCTTCGGCAGCGTTGTGCCGGCGGCCAGGGCCCGCTCCGAGGAAAGCTGGATGGTGGGACCGTCGGCCATGGGATCGGAAAAGGGAACGCCGAGCTCGATAATGTCGGCGCCGCTCTCCGCCAGGAGCGGAATCAACTCCTCCGTAGCGGCGAGATCCGGGTCACCGGCCGTGATGAAGGTGACAAGCGCCTTCTTTCCGTTTCGTTTCAGTTCGGCAAAGGCGCCGGCGATTCTGCTCATTGGAAACCTTTCGGGGTAGAGACCGGTTGGTCTCCAGTCACTTATTTTCGAGCTTGAAGCTGTTCATCTCCCCTTGGAGCACCTCGAGCTGGCGGGAGAGACGGGAAACGGAATCCTCCATCATTTTGGCGGCACCAAGGTTGGTGTCGGTGGATTCCTGGATATTCTCCACGGCGCGGATAATCTGCTCGCTGCCGCGGGTCTGCTCGTCACAGGCACGCTTGATCTGCCGGATCATGGTGGTGATGTTCTCCGTGGAACTGGCGATGAAGTTCCCCACGTTGGCCTGCTCCTTGGTGGAAACCCTGACCTGGGAAGTGAGCCCCTTCATCCGCTCGGCGGCCCCCATGATCATGTCGCTCCCCTTGCTCTGCTCGCGGGTGGCGCTGGCGATCTGGCCGATCATGTCGGAAACCTGCTCCATGGCCTCGCGGATCATCTGGCTCCCCTTGGCCTGCTCCATGGTGGCCCGGGCAATGCTTTCCACCTGGTCGGTGGTCTGCTGAACCCCGGTGACGATCTTGGTGAGGGCTTCGCCCGACCGCTGTGACAGGGTCTCGCCGTCGGCGATGCTCTTTTCGGCAACCTCGATCGCCTCTACGGCCCGGGCGGTTTCATCCTGAACCCCCTTGATGAGCTGGGATATCTCCCGGGTGGAACTGGAGGTCCGCTCGGCCAGCTCCTTGATCTCGTCGGCCACCACGGCAAAGCCTTTGCCGTGCTCCCCCGCCTGGGCGGCGATTATGGCGGCGTTCAGGGCCAGGAGGTTGGTCTGCTCGGCCACCTCGTCGATGACCGAAAGAATGGCGCCGATATCGGTGACGCGACCGGAGAGGGTCTCGATCACCTCGGAGGTGATGCGGGACGAGCGCTTGATTTCGCTGATGCCGGCGATGGTCGCCTCCACCGAGGCTTTCCCCGTCTCGGCGTCGCGCCGCACCTCCTCGGAGATGGTGGCCGCATCCATAGCGTTCTTTTCAACCTGCTTGATGGAGCTGTCCATCTGCGCCACCGACGACGCGGTGGTGGCGGTCACCTCCATGAGGCTCGTGACGCTGCCGCTGATCTGCTTGATGGAGGCCACCATCTCTACGACGGAGGAACTCACTTCCTCCACCGATTGGGCCAGGGCCTCGGCGTTCAGGGCCACCTCCTCGATGCTGGCGGCCATCTCCAGGATGGAGGACGAGGTTTCCGACGCCGAGAGGGAGAGGCTGTCGACCCCGGTGGAAACCTCTTTGATGGAGGCGTTGATCTCCGTGACCGCGGAGGAGGTCTGGGCAACGCCATCCGCCTGGACTTCGGCAGCGGCAAGGACCCGCCGTGACGCCTCAAAGATGTTGGCCGAGATCTGCCCCACCTCCACAAGGGATCGGTTCACCTTCTTCACCAGTTCGCCGAGCTTCTCCAGCATGGTGTTGAAGTCCTCGCCGAGCCGGCCGAGTTCGTCTCCCGAGGGATTGGCCACCCGGGAGGAGAGATCCCCCTCGGCGCCTCCCTTCATGGCGGTGACCATCTGGTCGACGCGGCGGATGATGTTGCGGGTGGCGACGATGCCGAAGGAGAGGGCGAGGGCCGCGGCGCCCACGATGACAATGATGAAGGTGACGCTGACGGAGGTCTTGATCCGTCCAGTCTCCTTCCCCACCTCTCGCATCATCTCCTTGACCGTTTCGATGAGATCGTCAATATCCCGGGCCACAAACTCGCTGGCGCCAGTCAATTCAGAGATGAGGCGACCTTCGGAGACGGCCGACGGAGCCTGCTGTCCGGAAATGACTGCCGACTTGTAGGCGATAATCCGCTCGGCCACCTTTTCGTATTCGCCCCACGTCTCCATGAGGGCCTCTGCGTGGGACTCCATGACGCTGTCCTTGGGCGCCGCCTGCAGCCCCAGCGCGTCGTCCCCCTTGAGAAGCCCCTTGCTGTAGCGGCGGATGAGGTCGCGGCTCTTGTGATATGAGTCGATGTGTTCCTTCATCCCCTTGTCGTCAATATGGGCCATCATCCCTTCCAGGAGGTCGGCACGGGTAGTTCGCTCGGCCGCCTGGAGCTGGAGCGCAACCTTCTGCTGATCGTACCTGCTCTGCAGAACGGACACGACACGGTTCGAAACCATGCTGATGCTCCGGATGCCGATGAGGCCGGTCACCGCCACGATGATGGCCATGATGACGAAGGAACCGATGAGTCGTACGCCAAGTTTCATATCTTTGAGCATGAGTGCTCCTGAGCGTGGAAAGTGTTGAAAAACAACCCGTCTTGGTATAGCAGCCAAGGTCTGATTTTTCAAGCGAAAAGAGGCTTTCGGCGCGGCCTTGCGGCCATCCGGGCCTACCCCTCCGACCGCTTGGTTTCGAGCTCTTCCCAGCGTGCAAGGAGCACCTCCAGCTCATCCCCGAGGCGGGCGAATTCGGTGGAAAGGGCCGCAATCCCCCCCGGTGCACCGGCGTAGGCCGCCGGGTCAGCCAGGGCGGCCTCCACCTCTGCGGTACGGAGCTCCAGACGGGCGATCTCCGCCTCCACCCGCTCAAGCTCCTGACGTTCGGCAAAGGTGAGCCCCCGCTTGCGGGGCCGCTCGCGCACCGCGGCAGCGGCCGCGACGGACTTGCCGTTGCCCCCGCCCCCTTTTTCCTCCCCCTTCAGGGCCTGGGCCCTCAGTTCCCGGTAGAGGGTGTAATTCCCTTCGTAGAAGACGACCCGCCCCTCCCCCTCGAAGGAGAGGATGCCGGTCGCCACCTTGTCGAGGAAAAAGCGGTCGTGGGTCACCATGAGGACGCAGCCGGAAAAGCGGGTCAGGGCGTCGTCGAGAAGCTGCAGCGTCGGAATGTCCAGGTCGTTGGTGGGCTCGTCCAGAACGAGGAGGTTGGCGTCGGCCATCATGAGCCGGGCCAGGATGAGACGGCTCTTCTCGCCACCGGAAAGGGTGGAGATCCGCCGCATCCGGTCCGAGGGGGAGAAGAGAAACTCCTCCAGATAGCCGATCTTGTGGCGCCGCTCACCCCCCACCGTCACATGGTCACCCTCGCCGAGGAAGTCATAGAGGGTCTCCCCCTGATCGAGGATCTCACGGTTCTGGTCGAAGTAGGCGATGCGGGTCTTGGCGCCGACCACCACCGTCCCGGCGTCGGGTTGCTCCTCCCCCATGATCATCCGCACGAGGGTGGTCTTGCCGCAGCCGTTGGGGCCGATGATCCCGACCCGGTCGCCACGCTTCATGAGAAAGGTGAGATCGTCCACCAGCAGCTGTCCCCCCAGGGACTTCCGCACCCCCTGGAGTTCCATGATGGTGCCCCCCAGGGAGTCGCCGGGGGTGAACGCGATGGTCGTTTCCCGGTTTGCCTCCACCCGGGAGCGTGACTCCAGGTCGTGGAACCGGTCGATGCGGGCCTTCTGCTTGGTGGTGCGGGCCTTGGGGCCCCGCCGCATCCAGGCGGTCTCGTTCCGCAGCAGATTCAGGAGCCGCTCCTGCCCCCGGGCCTCCTGGGCGAGCCGCTCCTCCCGCTGGGCCAGGTAACTGGAGTAGCCGCCGCCGTAGGCGGTGATCTGTCCCCGCTCCAGATCCAGCATCCGGCTCACCACCTGGTCGAGGACGTAGCGGTCGTGGGTGATGAGGAGCACCGCGCCGGGATAGGCAATGAGGTGCTCCTGGAGCCATTGGACCGTGTCGGCGTCCAGGTGGTTGGTGGGCTCGTCCAGAAGGAGCAGGTCCGGGGCCTGAAGGAGGAGCCGCCCCAGGGCCACCCGCCGCTTCGTCCCGCCGGAAAGCTCTCCGATCCGCCGGCTCCGGTCCGGGATCCCCAGATGAGTCATGATCTCCGCCACCCGATGGTCGGTGTTCCAGCCGCCGTGGTGCTCGATCCAGGTGGAAAGCTCCCCCTGGCGCTCCAGGAGTCGCTCGTGGTCCGGCGACGACTCGGCAAGCTGAGCCGTCACCCCTTCGTAGTCGGCCATGATCCGCCGGATCGCTACGAGTCCCCCCTCGATCTCCTCGCCGATGGTGAGCCCGTCGTCCAGGAGAGGCTCCTGGGAGAGGTAGCCGATGGACGCGCCGCGGCGGGTCATGATGGTCCCGCCGTCCCGCTCTTCGAGGCCGGCGAGGATCTGCATGAGGGTCGACTTGCCGCAGCCGTTGACGCCGATGAGCCCCACCTTCTCCTCCTCGCCAATGGCAAAGGCGACGCCGTCGAGGATAGCGCGGGAACCGAAGCTCTTGGTGAGTCCGATTACGTCAATGACATTCATGGTCTGAAACCATTGAGAAGCTCGGAAACCCCCTTGAGGAGACCGGAGTTGCGGTAGCGCTCGGGCACCGCGAACTCGCTTGACTTGCTCACCGGCACCGTGGAGGTCCCAAAGGGGGTTTCCACCTCGAACCCCGCCACGAGAGCATAGGGGATGCGACTGGCATCGGGATTCCGCTTGAGGATTTCCCACAGGTCCCCGTAGGCGATCCGGAAGGGAAGCCGCACATCGGTGGCCTTCTCGGCGGGGAACTCGACCCGCTCGCGCATCCCCCCCTTCGTGAGGGGAAGCGCCATGACGCTCAGATCATAGGTGTACCCCTTGAGTACCAGGGGAAACGAGTTGGGGTTGGTGACCGTCACGAGAAACTCAAGGTCCACTCCCCCGGCGCCAACCCCAACCACATTCAGGTCCCGGACCTTCACCTCCGGTTTGTCCAGAATGAGCGAGCAGCCGGCACAGAGGAACAACCCAACCATGAGAACGAACAGTTTTTTCATCGAAAACTCCTGACAACTACGTGGTCTGAATCAGCACCTTACCACATCCGCACGCCACTCCGGAAGCATTCCCCCCACCCGACGACGCTAACCATGAAAAAAGGGCGGACTCCTTTCGAAGTCCGCCCCTCGTGGCTGGCGGCCACGCTCCCCTTCTGACAGGCCTATGAAGCCTTGACAGACGAGAAGCGGGTTTCGTCGGCCCGCATCTGCTGGGGAGTGCCGAGCTCCCTCAGGAGCTCGCGCTGATAGCGGAGCCGTTTGATTTCGTAGGCGTCGGCTTCGGGGCCGACTCCACAGTACAGTTTCTTTGCCCTCACCAGATTGCCGCGGGCCATGTCGACCTTGGTGGCCAACTCCCTGACGGCGGCCTCTGCACACTTTTCGTCGTCGGCCATCTCGTTGGGACGGAATCCGTGGCTCTCGGCCCGGTAGGGCATCAGTTGCCAGACACCAAGTGCCCCCTTCGACGAAACAGCCTTCGGATCGAATCCGATGGAGCCGGTTTCAGCCAGGGCGAGCTCGGCAAGATCGACGGGCATGAAGTCAGTGCCGAGGGTCTTCATGTAGCAGAGGGATGCGAGCCGGTGGGCACGCTCTGCGGTGGTGCGCCGGGCAAAAACCGTGGCAATGGCCCTGGCCTGCCGCTTGCGTTCATCCAACTCGACGCCCTGTTCCATGAGCCGGCGGACCTCCATGTCAAACCCGGAATCGCTCAGAACCACCGTGACGGGGTCCCTGAGCAGTCCGGTCTGGTTGCAGGATACACCAGTGAGCATCATGACTGCTGATAGAAGGATCAATTTTTTCATAGTTGTTTTTTTTGTCGGTTTTCGAGGCTTTGCCGGACGGTCAACAAGATTGGGAAGGATACGCGCAGGATGCGCGAGACCGGCTCCGGCCGATAACTCCTTTCTTAGGTGTAGAGACTGAACACGTCTCCCGGTTAGAGGAAATAATTAAGCGTCGTGGCCTTTAATGAATTCACCAGACTCCACAAACGGCAAAAGGACCCGAATGGGGTCCTTTCCCGGTGCCTGTTCTATTTTGCAGGCGAATTGGATAGTAAGATAAAACGGTTGCAGATGTCAAGCGTTTTTTTAGTATTTACATGTAATTACAATTAGTTACGTAGGTTTCTGTCGCTTTTTTCATTTCCGGACGGTGTTAGAACCGGACCCCCATGGCGTCGGCCACCGTGTGGATATCCTTGTCACCCCGACCCGAGAGACAGACGACGATGGTCTGCTCCCTGGGCAGCGTCGGCGCCAGCTTCATCACGTGGGCGATGGCGTGGGACGACTCCAGGGCCGGCATGATCCCCTCCTCACGGGTCAGGAGATTGAAGGCGTCCAAGGCCTCCTCGTCGGTGACCGACACGTACTCGGCCCGCCCCTCATCCTTGAGCCAGGAGTGTTCGGGACCCACACCGGGGTAGTCGAGTCCGGCGGAAATGGAATGGGCGTTACTGATCTGACCGAACTCGTCCTGAAGGAGATAGGTCTTGTTGCCGTGGAGGACCCCGACGCTCCCGGCGCACAGCGGCGCCGCGTGGGCGCCGGAGGCGATGCCGTGGCCCGCCGCCTCCACCCCGATCATCCGAACCTCACGGTCCTTGAGGAACGGGTAAAAGAGCCCCAGGGCGTTGCTGCCGCCGCCGACGCAGGCCACCAGCACATCGGGAAGCCGTCCCTCGACCTTTTTGTGCTGGGCCTTGGCCTCGCGGCCGATGATCGCCTGGAAGTCCCGGACCATGGCCGGATAGGGATGGGGTCCCGCCACGGTGCCGATCACGTAGAAGGTGTTGTGGATGTAGGTCACCCAGTTGCGCAGGGCCTCGTTCATGGCGTCCTTCAGGGTGGCGGTGCCGGCGGTTACCGGCGTGACCTTCGCTCCCAGGAGTTTCATCCGGAAGACGTTCAGGGCCTGGCGGCGGATGTCCTCCTCCCCCATGAAGACCTCGCACTCCATGCCGAAGAGGGCTGCGATGGTGGCGGTGGCCACCCCGTGCTGGCCGGCGCCGGTCTCGGCAATGACCCGCTTCTTCCCCATCCGCTTCGCCAGAAGTCCCTGGCCGATGGTGTTGTTCACCTTGTGGGCGCCGGTGTGGTTCAGGTCCTCGCGCTTGAGGTATATCTTCGCGCCCCCCAGCTTCTTCGTGAGCTTTTCCGCGTAGTAGAGGGGATTGGGGCGCCCCACGTACTGGCGGAGGTAGTAGTTGAACTCCTCCTTGAATTCGCGGTCGTTTTTGTAGTGGTTGTAGGCCTTCTCAAGCTCCAGGAGCGCCGGCATGAGCGTCTCCGGCACGTAGCGGCCGCCGAACTGGCCGAAGTGGCCCTGCTTGTCGGGTAATTTCATGTATATCCTCCATTGTTCTTATTTATTCGTTTATTGGTCACATTGGCTGATATCCAGGAACCGAGGCTGACCATTCTCGCACATCAGGGGAAGCCCCATCAAGGGGCAGTAATCACCGTAAACCGGTCGTCAAGGATATCCGCCAGGAGCGGCCGCACATCCTGCCACGCCAGGCCGCCACCGCCGCAGCCGGGACGGGGGACGATGATGCGGGACCACCCCTCGCGGTCTGCCAGTGCCCGGAGCTCTTCCGCGGAACGCCGGATGAGACGCAGGTCGGGAGTTGCCCACGGGCTCTCCTCCACGGGAAAGCTGACAAGGCCGTCGCCGATGGCGTGGACGTGGTTCCCCCCTTCGGACAGCAACGCACCGAGACGCGCCGGCAAATCGGGGAACCGCTCCTGGGCCTGTCGGGCGCAGCCGCGCCCCAGAACGGCCTCCCCCTTCTTTGTCAGGTGGCCGTTGGTGGTGATGCAGAGGATCGCTTTTCCGAGGTAGTCCCAGATGTTGCCGGTTGTTTCTGTCAATGGGTGGTCCTGTGATTGTGTAACGGGACCGCACTTGACCTGCCGGGCAGCCTTATCGCCCGGACACGGTCCAAGTGCAAGTTGGGCTCACTTTTCACTACAAATTGCGTGCAAATGGAAATGGAGAGCTGACCCTTCAGCCTCTCATCTGAAATGAGACGCTAAGGAATAATTCTCAAGCCTTCGTTTTTAGATGAGTATCCAAACTGGAACCCAAAACTACTTTCATATTCCCCACGAATGAAGGTTTCTTCTTTTTTAATTCTTTCCGCATTTTCCAGAAAGACTTTAAGCAGTTTAAGATTTCTATACTCTTCAGGTGTATGCTCATACTTATATACTATTTCAAAAGCTTTAGAGAAATATTGCTCTACACCTTCAAAATTATTACCCTGAAGAGCTAATATAGCTTTGCTAGTGTCAAAACCAGGAATAAGTCCTGACAAATAAGCAGTAGCCCTTATAGTTTCGCAGTATCTTCTGTAAGGAGTTAACACTTTGCTATGTGAAATAAACATAGTTGAAGTAGCTGCTTTAAGGTACTCGGGGGGCTGCTTTGCTAGTGCTTCGTCAGTTGTTGATTTGTAACTAATCAAATGTCGCAAGGTCGATATTTTCTCAAAGTTTTCTAGATTTGTGATTATACTGCTGGCGACAAACATGATAAAAACTGCAACAGTGATACTGCGACCTATCTTGATTTCCTCTGTGGTCGCGCCTTTCAGGCCAATAAGCACTATCAATGCCCACCACCAATAAAGTACACCTTCGGCGACCCAAACCCCAAAGAGAGATACTAATAGAGTTGAATTTGGGGCTAATTTCTTAATGAAATGGCTAAGGAAGAATGATGAAATAACATTATTGAGTACTGAAATCGGTATAAATAGAAAACTTGCACGAGCTACCGCTATTGTAATCTCCTTATAGCCAACCCTGACCTTTGAGATGTAGATGATTACTAATTTAAGTAGGGGTAGGAATACCAACGTTCCCACGAACAACCCTAACATTGACATAAAGGCATCATCAAAAGATGGCTTTGCGGTTAATACAAGTAATTTAAGCACTTTATTGATAAACTTTTGTAGATTGCCAAAACTTTGTATCATTGCTGCCAAAAAAACATTCATAACAAAAAACAATAGAGATGAAACAACTTCGCTTTTATTCAATTTTTCGATCGTTTTTTTGGGATGAAGGCACATCCCATATAGATTTTTGGAATATTCAACCAAAACAGTTTCTACGAATTCGAAGGTGTTGAAAACCTTGCCCTCTACTTCCTCTTTTGACCACATCTGCCATTCTCCATATATAGTCAGCTCGGCTGTTTGCCAACTCGTCATTGAGCAGTTCACGCGCGCACGCGCGTGAACCGGTGATCTACCCCGTTGGAACATTTCTCCCAAGAGCAAGTGACTGAACTGCTCAGGTCCACACACTGGCAAATACACCAGTTTCTTCCGATCAAAACCGCCCCTCAACGACCATACAAGAAAAGGGGATGGATATACTTCCGTCCCCTTTTCCGATAAATGATCCCGCCCTTCCAGTCCTCTATGCCTTGGCCCGCCGAATGAACTCCCGCACCCTGGCTCCATCCTTCCGGCCGGGAGCGCTCTCCACGCCGCCCGATACGTCCACGGCATAGGGCTTTACCGCTTCCACAGCCTCCCGGACGTTGTCGGGGGTGAGGCCGCCGGCGAGGATGATCGGGCCGAACTCCTTTGCCGCCTTCGCGATGTCCCAGTTGAAGGTGAGGCCGGTGCCGCCGTAGGCGGTGGGGGAATAGGCATCCAGGAGATGGGCCGCCACGCGGTAGTGGCGGATCGGGTCGAGACTGGTGATGTCCTGCACCCGGAACGCCTTGATCACCCGGCACTCCACGGCGTCGCAGAACTCCGGCGGCTCGTCGCCGTGGAGCTGGACCAGATCGAGGCGGCAGCGGGCGGCCGTTTCGTTGACGAATGCCAGGGGGCGGTTGACGAAGAGCCCCACCGTCTGCACGAAGGGGGGGAGTGCCGCGATGATACCGGCGGCCCCATCGGGTGTCACGTGGCGGGGTGATTCATCGTGAAAGACAAAGCCGAGGGCGTCGGCGCCGGCCTCCACCGCCATGAGGGCGTCCTCCAGGGACGTTATGCCGCAGATCTTTACACGAACCATTAAGAACCCGTAGGGGCGGGTCTCAGACCCGCCCAGGTTTCGGAATATTTCCCTTCCCAACAAAATCGACAGAAAGGGCAGGTCTGAGACCTGCCCCTACAAAATTTACAGATTCACCTTCGGCAGCCGGGCCAGGGACTCCCGGATCATCTCCTCGGGATACTCGAAATCCTCCAGACCGCCGGAGAGGTAGGCGTCGTAGGCCACCATGTCCAGCTGGCCGTGGCCCGAGAGACAGAAGAGGATGGTCTTTTCCTTCCCCTCCTCCTTGGCGATGACCGCTTCGTCAATTGCCGCCCGGACCGCGTGGGACGACTCGGGGGCCGGGACGATCCCCTCGCTCCGGGCGAAGAGGTGGGCCGCCTCGAAGCAGGCGGTCTGCCGGTACGACTTGGCCTCGATGAGCCCCGCGTGGTGCAGCTGCGACACCAAGGGCGATTCGCCGTGGTAGCGCAGGCCCCCGGCGTGGATTCCCGGCGGCATGAAGTCGTGCCCCAGGGTGTACATCATGGCGATGGGGGCCATCTTGGCGGTGTCGCCGTAGTCGAAGGCGTAGACCCCCTTGGTGAGAGTGGGGCACGAGGCGGGCTCCACGGCGAGGCAGCGGACGTTCTTGCCGGCGGCCCGGTCGGAGAGGAACGGGAACGCGGTTCCGGCGAAATTGGAGCCGCCGCCGCAGCAGGCGATGACAACATCGGGGTAGTCGCCGGCAATGGCAAGCTGCTCCTTGGCCTCCAGGCCGATGACGGTCTGGTGGAGGCAGACGTGGTTCAGGACGCTCCCCAGGGCGTAGTTGGTGTCGGCACGGGAGGCGGCGTCCTCCACCGCCTCGGAGATGGCGATGCCGAGGCTCCCGTTGCTGTCCGGGTCGTGGGCCAGGATGGAGCGGCCGGCATTGGTGAATTCCGACGGCGACGGGATCACGTTGGCCCCCCAGAGCTGCATCATGCTCTTGCGGTAGGGCTTCTGGAAGCACGACACCTTCACCATGTAGACGGTGCACTCGAGCCCGAACATGGAACAGGCCAGGGCCAGAGAGCTCCCCCACTGGCCGGCGCCGGTTTCGGTGGCCAGGCGCCGGATGCCGGCCTGCTTGTTGTAGTAGGCCTGGGGGATGGCGGAGTTGGGCTTGTGGGAGCCGGCGGGCGACACCCCTTCGTATTTGTAGTAGATCTTCGCCGGGGTGCCGAGGGCCTGCTCCAGCCGCCGGGCCCGGTAGAGGGGGGACGGCCGCCAGAGCCGGTAGATCTCGCGGACCTCATCGGGGATCGGAATCCACCGCTCGCCCGAGACCTCCTGCTCGATGATGGCCATGGGGAAGATGGGGAGGAGATCGTCTGGAGTCACCGGCTGGAGGGTCCGGGGGTTGATGACCGGCGCCAGGGGACCCGGCATGTCGGGGATGATGTTGTACCAGTGGGTGGGGATGCGGCTCTCGTCCAGCAGTATTTTGGTTTGCATGGCAACCTCACAACGGAAATAATCATCAAAATAACACGGAGCAACGGAGCACACGGAGAAAACAAAAAATTTGTCTTGGTGGGAAAAGGGGAGGTTATTCCCTGTTCTTCAACGGTTATTCTCAGATTTTGCTCCGTTGCTCCGTTGCTCCGTGTTTCAGATTGTTTGTTATCCCAGCAACTCCCGCAGCTTGGCCCCGATATCCCCCTCCCGCATGAGGGACTCGCCGATGAGGAAGCCGTGGGCGCCGGCTGCCTGGAGGCGGAGGATGTCGTCGCGGGTGTTGATGCCGCTTTCGGCCACCACGAACCGGTCGGCGGGAATCATGGGAAGGAGCTGCTCGGTGGTGGCCAGGTCTACAACGAAGGTGCGGAGGTTGCGGTTGTTGATGCCGATGAGTGAGCAGCCGGAAGCAAGGGCCGTCTCCAGCTCCGGCTCGTCGTGGACCTCCAGCAGGACATCGAGGGACAGCTCCCGGGCGAGCCCCGCCAGTTCCTGAATGTGAGCCAGATCCAGCATGGCGGCGATGAGGAGGATGGCGTCGGCCCCGGCGGCCCGGGCCTCGTACACCTGGTAGGGGTCGAAGAGGAAATCCTTCCGCAGTAGCGGCAACCGCACCTGTTCCCGGATGAGGGCCAGATACCGGAGGTTCCCCAGGAAAAAGCGTTCCTCGGTCAGGACCGACAGGCATGCCGCGCCGTTTTTCTCATAGGTTTCGGCAATCGTCAGGGGATCGAAGTCGGGGCGGATGAGCCCCTTGGAGGGGGATCCCTTCTTTACCTCGGCGATGACGGCAGTCCAGCCGGAGGCATGGCAGTCGCGCAGGGCACGCTCGAACCCCCGGGGCTGGTCTTCCAGGTCGGCGATGCGTGACTTCAGCTCGGCAAGGGGGGTGGCGGAACGGGCCGCGGCCACCTCGCCGCGCTTGTGCTTGACGATTTTTTTCAGGATATCGGGGGTATCGGTCATGGGCTATCTTTCAGAGTGTAGGGGCAATTCATGAATTGCCCCTACTGGTTGGTGATCCTGATCAATTCTTCCAGCTTTGCCAGGGCGCGGCCCGAGTCGATGGCCTCGGCGGCGAGACGGACCCCTTCGGCCGGGTCCGTGGCCTTGCCGGCGGCCACGAGGGCGTAGGCGGCGTTCAGGAGGACCACGTCCCGCCTGGGTCCCGCAGCCCCTTCCAGGATGCCCCGGACGATGCTGGCGTTGCCCGCGGCGTCGCCGCCGCGAAGCTCACCGGGGGGGCAGGAGGCAAAGCCGAACTCCTCGGGGGTGATGGTCCGCACCGTCACCCCTTCCCGGGTCACCTCGGCAACGCGGGTCTCGCGGGTGAGGGTGATCTCGTCCATGCCGTCCATGCCGTGGACCACGAAGCCGCGCCGGCAACCCAGCTTGTGGAGGACGTGGGCCAGTTGCTCCACCAGGTCCTCCCGGTAGACGCCCAGGACCTGGCAGTCGGCCCCGGCAGGGTTCGTGAGAGGGCCGAGGATGTTGAAGATGGTCCGGATGCCGATCTCCTTGCGGGGGCCGATGGCGTGCTTCATGGCACCGTGGAGGGCCGGGGCGAAGAGGAAGCCGATGCCGATCGTTGCGATGGAACGCTCCACCGTCTCCGGCGTAACGTCCAGGTTGACGCCGAGGGACTCTAGGACGTCGGCACTCCCGCAGGCAGACGAGACGGCCCGGTTGCCGTGCTTTGCCACCTTCACCCCGCAGGATGCCACCACGAAGGAGACGGTGGTGGAGATATTGAAGGTGTTGGTGCCGTCCCCCCCGGTGCCCACCACGTCCAGAATCGTCTCCTGGTCGATATTGATGTCGTCCCGGTCGATGTCGAGGACCCCCTTGCCGACCCGGATGGGGGTGGCACGGTCCCGCATGACCCGGGCCGCACCGGTGATCTCCGCCACCGTTTCACCCTTCATTCGCAGGGCGGTGATGAAGGCGGCGATCTGGGCCGGGGTGGCCTCCCCGGACATGATCTGGTCCATGACCTCGATCATCTCGGCTTCGGTGAGGTCGATACGCTCAACTACCTTGGCGATTGCTTTTTTGATCATATGGTTCACCTGTAGGGGCG
>NZ_JAUQXO010000013.1:0-80391 GCF_030834625.1 Geobacter sp. | reverse complement strand
GCCACAGGAGCTCTTCGGCGGGAACCTCCGGGCCGAGATAGCGCGAGCGCGGGCCCATGTCGCGGTGGGTCAGCTTGAACCACGCGCGGGCGAAGGCGTCCGCGAATATTTCGGGGTTCTGCTGGTAGCGCCGCGCGATCGGCTCGTAGATCGGGTCGAAGCGAAGAGAGAGGTCCGCCGTGGTCATCATCGGCCGGTGCTTCTTCGACGGGTCGTGCGCGTCGGCCACCATGTCCTCTTCGGCCACTTTCTTGGCCAGCCACTGATGCGCGCCGGCCGGGCTCTTAACCAGCTCCCACTCGTATTTGAACAGCACGTTCAGATAGCCCATGTCCCATTTGGTCGGGTTCGGTTTCCAGGCGCCCTCGATGCCGCTGCCGATCGTATCGCCGCCTTTGCCGCTGCCGAAGCTGCTCTTCCAGCCGAGTCCCTGCTCCTCGATGCCGGCGGCCTCGGGCTCCGGACCCACATGCGCCGCATCGCCCGCGCCATGACATTTTCCGAATGTGTGCCCGCCGGCGACGAGCGCGACGGTCTCTTCGTCGTTCATGGCCATGCGTGCGAAGGTCTCTCGAACGTCACGGCCGGAGGCTACCGGATCCGGGTTGCCGTTCGGGCCTTCCGGGTTCACGTAGATCAGGCCCATCGGCACGGCGGCAAGCGGATTCTCGAGCTCCCGGTCGCCGGAGTAGCGCTTGTCGCCGAGCCACTCGCTCTCACCTCCCCAGTAAATGTCCTCTTCCGGCTCCCAGACATCCTCGCGTCCGCCGCCGAAGCCGAAGGTCTCGAGTCCCATCGACTCGAGCGCGCAGTTGCCGGCGAGGATCATCAGGTCGGCCCAGGAAATTTTCTTCCCGTACTTCTTCTTGATGGGCCAGAGCAGCCGGCGCGCCTTGTCGAGGTTGCCGTTGTCGGGCCAGCTGTTGACCGGTGCGAAGCGCTGGTTCCCGGTGCCGGCGCCGCCGCGCCCGTCCGAAATGCGGTAGGTGCCCGCGCTGTGCCAGGCCATGCGGATGAACAGGCCGCCGTAGTGCCCCCAGTCGGCTGGCCACCACTCCTGGGAGTCGGTCATCAGCGCGGCCAGGTCCTGCTTCAGGGCGGCCAGATCAAGCTTCTTGAATTCTTCCGCATAGTTGAAGTCGGGGTTCATCGGGTTGGAGGCCGGCGCGTGCTGGTGAAGGATGCCGATGTTCAGTTGGTTGGGCCACCAGTCGCGGTTCGATCTGCCTCTGCCGGCAGAGGTGCTGCCGGATTTGCCCGTTACCGGGCAGTTGTTGTCTTCACTCATCATTATTCTCCTTTCTTTTCGAGGTGGTGGAAGGGGGTGTGGTCATTCAAGGCACTTGTTGCATATGCCGTAGACAACGACGTTTCTGCTGTCGATGCGTCCCCAGGGGGCGATTTCCTCGGGAAGGGCCGTCTCGTCGATGGCGGGCCACTGGAAGTCGATGATCTCCCGGCACTTGCTGCATATGAGATGGTGGTGGCGCATCCCCTTTGCCTCGAACCGCGACTGGCTTTCCACCGTCTCCACCCTGTTGATGAGCCCGTGGCGGGCGAAGGTGGCCAGGGTCCGGTAGACCGTGTCCAGGGAGAGGGTGGGAATCCGGCGGCGCAGCCGCTGGTGGAGCACCTCCGCCGAGGGGTGGTCGGTGGCCGCGGCCAGCTCCCGGTAGATCTCCAGCCGCTGGTGGGTGAGCCGCAGGCCCGCATCCCGGCATGCCTGTGCAAAGGCGTCAACCTGCTCCTGGTTGTGACCTCTCTGTTTCGCCATGGTTGCCATGTGGTGTCGCTATTAGTAATTAGTTGCAGGTAGGAATAATACCTAATAAAAGGGGGGCGTCAAGGGGTGGGAAAAATTTCTTTGTGTGTTGGGGGGGTGGCTGTGATGGAAGAAGGC
The DNA here is from genome assembly GCF_030834625.1 of Geobacter sp. NCBI lineage: Bacteria > Pseudomonadati > Thermodesulfobacteriota > Desulfuromonadia > Geobacterales > Geobacteraceae > Geobacter > Geobacter sp. The sequence goes on along the minus strand of NZ_JAUQXO010000013.1, from coordinate 78,491 downwards.
CGGAAGCATCCTTCCGGCCTTCTCCGGGCGTGGCGGTGGGGGAAAGGGCTATCTGCCGCCGCCGTGACAGCTGTCGCAGGATACCGTCTGGCCGGCGAGCCCCTTGATGATTGCCTGCTGTACGCGAGTGTCCTTGCTGGTGTGGCAGAGATAGCATGATGACACATTGCTGCTGGAGGAAGAGCTTGAGCCATAGCTGCCGCTGTGGTAACTGCTCCAGCTGCCGGAGCTGCTGCCGCCACCCGAATGGATCTGGGGGAGCGAGCCCGGGTGACACCCGCGACAGGTGTCCACAACGCAATGGGTTACCGTGTTGTGAACGGCAGAGGTGTGACAGGCGATGCAGTCTCTGATGACTACCGGCGTGAAGGTTCCTGGCGGGTTTTCCACCATTTTGTGACAGTTAAGGCACTGCAGGTTTCTCGGTGGTTTGAGAAGGTTGTGGTGTTTTTCCGCATTGGCGGTTGAGACCTCGCCGCCGGGGTGGCATTTGAGGCAGTCAGCCGTTGTCAGTCCCAGATTGGCGGTTGAGGTGGTGCATTTCGCCGTACCACTACTGTCTGACCCACTCCCCGACCAGCTGCCGGAACTGCTGCCGGAGTAAGACGAACTGCTCGATCCGTCCCTCGACCAGCCGGCCTCTGCCCAGGCACCCGCTCCGACGACAAGAAGCAATGCCCCCGCAGCCATGAGGATTGATTTGCCGATGCGCCGTCTCTTTGTGGTGAACCCTTGGTGCGTTCTGCTTCCCATGCCGCCTCCCTTTACCGTTTCGTCCTTTGAATTGTCAGGAATTCCGGTAAAAATTATAGACTGCTAAGGATTGAGTGTCAATCGAGAGCAGAATATTTTATTTATACACTCAAGGCGATTATGTGCTGTGCGTCCGTCGACGGGGTCTGCTTAAATAGTGTGCATTGTTTGTCGCCGTGCAGGAGGCTTTGAGGAGGGCTGTCGCAAAATCGGCATGTTAGCTGCGGTTGACGCCCTTGGCACGTCATCTGCTTAGAGTCAGACAACACGAGAAGTTTTCCGACGGTCTTCTGGCAAAGGCGCCTACCATTCCATGGAATGGGGCGCCTTTTTCCGTTTCGAGGCACACTATGGCAAAGCCCGACTACTACGACGCAACCGACTGCGATACCCACGAAAAAGGCGCCCCCAAGTTCTGCAAGAAGTCGGAGCCGGGGGAAGGGGCCGAGCGCTCCTGCGCCTACGACGGCGCCCGGGTGGTGCTGATGCCGGTCACCGACGTGATCCACCTGGTCCACGGCCCCATCGCCTGCGCCGGCAACTCCTGGGACAACCGGGGGGCCCGCTCATCGGGGTCCCAGCTCTACCGCCGGGGCTTCACCACCGAGATGCTGGAGAACGACGTGGTCTTCGGCGGAGAGAAGAAGCTCTACAAGGCAATTCTCGAACTGGCCGAGCGCTACGGCGGCCAGGCCAAGGCGATGTTTGTCTACGCCACCTGCGTCACCGCCATGACCGGCGACGACGTGGAGGCGGTCTGCGCGGCGGCCCAGAAAAAGGTCGCCATCCCCCTCATCCCGGTCAATACCCCCGGCTTCATCGGTGACAAGAACATCGGCAACCGGCTGGCAGGCGAGATTCTCTTCAAGCATGTCATCGGCACCGCCGAGCCGCCGGTGCTGGGTGAGTACCCCATCAACCTCATCGGCGAGTACAACATCGCCGGGGACCTCTGGGGGATGCTGCCCCTGTTCGAGCGGCTCGGCATCCAGGTTCTTTCCTGTTTCAGCGGCGACGCCCGGTTCGAGGAGCTCCGCTACGCCCACCGTGCCAAGCTCAACGTCATCATCTGCTCCAAGAGCCTCACCAACCTCGCCAGGAAGATGCAGAAGAACTACGGCATGCCCTACCTGGAGGAGTCATTCTACGGCATGACCGACACCGCCAAGGCCCTGCGGGACATCGCCCGGGAGCTGGACGACGCCGTGGGGGGGCTGGAGAAGCGGACCATGCAGGACCGGGTGGAACGGCTTCTGGAGGAGGAAGAGGCAACGTGCCGGGAGCGGCTCGCCCCCTACCGGGCGCGGCTCGAAGGGAAGCGGTCGGTCCTCTTTACGGGCGGGGTCAAGACGTGGTCCATGGTGAACGCCCTGCGGGAGCTGGGGGTGGAGATCCTGGCCGCCGGCACCCAGAACTCGACCCTGGAGGACTTCTACCGGATGAAGGCCCTCATGCACCAGGACGCCCGGATCATCGAGGACACCTCCAGCGCCGGGCTTCTCCAGGTCATGTACGAAAAGATGCCGGACCTGATCGTGGCCGGCGGCAAGACCAAGTTCCTGGCCCTCAAGACCAAGACTCCGTTCCTCGACATCAACCATGGCCGCTCCCACCCCTATGCCGGCTACGAGGGGATGGTGACCTTCGCGAAGCAGCTGGACCTTACGGTGAACAACCCCATCTGGCCGGTCCTGAACGCCAGGGCGCCGTGGGAGAAGAGCGAGGAGGAACGGGCGGCTTCGGTAACCCTTGCCGCCGGCCATGCACGGGCATACCTGACCCTGCCAATGCCCAGCTCGGATTCGCTGCTCCCCCCTCCCCTGGCGGGAGGGGGCGAGGGGGAGGGGGAAGCCAGTTCGGGGAGCAATGGTCATGGCAACCTCACCCCCACCCCGACCCTCCCCCGTCAAGGGGGAGGGAGGCAGAAGAACGCCACGGTGAACCCCCAGAAGAACTCCCCGGCCCTGGGGGCGACCCTCGCATACCTGGGGATCGACCAGATGCTGGCCCTCCTCCACGGGGCCCAGGGGTGCTCCACCTTCATCCGGCTCCAGCTCTCCCGCCACTTCAAGGAACCCATCGCCCTGAACTCCACCGCCATGAGCGAGGACACCGCCATCTTCGGCGGGTGGGAGAACCTGAAGAAGGGGCTCAAGAAGGTGATCGAGAAGTTCAGCCCGGAGGTGGTCGGGGTCATGACCTCGGGGCTCACCGAAACCATGGGGGATGATGTGCGGAGCGCCATCCACCACTTCCGCCAGGAAAACCCGGAGCATGACGGGGTCCCCGTCGTCTGGGCCTCGACACCCGACTACTGCGGCTCCCTCCAGGAGGGGTACGCGGCGACGGTGGAGGCCATCGTCAGGAGCGTCCCGGAGCCGGGGGAGACGATCCCCGTCCAGGTGACGGTCCTCCCCGGCGCCCACCTGACTCCCGCCGACGTGGAGGAGGTGCGGGAAATCTGCGAGGCCTTCGGACTCGACCCGGTCATCGTCCCAGACATCGCCAATGCCCTGGACGGCCACATCGACGAGACGGTGTCGCCCCTCTCCACCGGCGGGGTTTCCATGGCGCGGATCCGGCAGGCGGGGCGGAGCGCGGCGACTCTCTTCATCGGCGATTCCCTGGCCAAGGCGGCCGAGGCCCTGACGGAGAAATGCGGGATGCCCAACTACGGCTTCACCTCCCTCACGGGCCTGGCCCAGGTGGACCGCTTTATGGAGACCCTCTCGGCCATTGCGGGCCGGCCCATCCCCGAGAAGTTCCGCCGGTGGCGGAGCCGCCTCATGGACGCCATGGTGGACTCCCACTACCAGTTCGGCCTCAAGAAGGTGACCATCGCCCTGGAGGCGGACAACCTCAAGACCATGGCAGGCTTTCTGGCTGGCATGGGGTGCGAGATCCAGGCGGCCATCGCGGCCACGCGGGTGCGGGGGCTCGATGCCTTGCCGGCAAAGGAGATCTTCGTGGGGGACCTGGAGGACCTGGAGACGGCGGCCAGGGGGAGCGACCTGATCGTGGCCAATTCCAACGGCCGTCAGGCGGCGGCCAAGCTGGGGATCAAATCCCACCTGCGGGCGGGGCTCCCGGTCTTTGACCGCCTCGGCGCCCACCAGAAGATGTGGGTGGGGTACCGGGGGACCATGAATCTCCTGTTCGAGACGGCGAACCTGTTCCAGGCCAATGGGGCAGAGGCCCAGAAGCTGGCGCACAACTGAAAGGCATGAATAACACGGAGCAACGGAGAACACGGAGAAAACCCTAAGAAGAAAAAACGGATTTAGGGTTTCACCCCGTAAAGCCATTTGTTTTTCTCCGTGCCCTCTGCCTCTCCGTGTTTCAAGAAAGGGGTTACCTATGAAAGTCGCATTTACATCAACAACCGGCGAGATGATCGACGAGCATTTCGGCATGGCGAAGAATTTCCACATCTGGGAGATCGGCCCGGAGGCCTCCTCCTTCGTGGAAACGGTCACCGTCGGCCAGCACGGCGACGACGAGGAGGACAAGATCGCGGCCCGGGCCACGATCCTCAGGGAGTGCGCCATCGTCTATACCATGGCCATCGGCGGCCCTGCGGCGGCGAAGCTGGTGGCCCTGAAGATCCACCCCATGAAGACCAATTCTCCGGTGAGTCTCCCCGACATGGTGGGCAAGCTCCAGGAAGTGCTCAAGGGGAACCCGCCGCCGTGGCTGCGCAAGGCCATGAACAAAGGAGAGGAAGTCTCGTTTGAGGATTGATGTTCACACGTAGGGGCGCGGTTCCCGCGCCCAGGGCGGGGGAACCCCGCCCCTACCATACATAATCGGAGGAAGAAACAATGGCCTACATCACCGGACTCAGAAGGAACAAGAGCGAATACACCCCTCAATTCATCGTCGCCATCGACGAGGAGACCTGTATCGGCTGCGGACGCTGCTTCAAGGTCTGTGTCCATGACGTGCTTGCCTATGAAGAGCTGGACGAGGACGATTCGGCGAAAATGTTCATGAAAGTGGCAAACGCCGGCAACTGTATCGGCTGCCAGGCCTGCGGCAGAACCTGCTCCAAGAAGTGTTTCACCTTCGAGCCTGTGGTTCTGTAAAAGCGAGTTCCCGGAAGTGTTTTCGGGGGAGGAGGTTGCCATGCTGATCGCCGTAGCATCCAAGGACGGAAGGGAGATCAACCAGCACTTCGGCCATGCGGAGCGTTTCCTCATCTACGACGTGGAGGGGGACGCCGCGAACCTGGTGGACGAGAAGAAGGTGGAGCGCTACTGCTCCTACGATGTGGACCATCCCCTGCGGAGCCACATCCTCGACGCCATTGCCGGGGCGTTGGCCGGCTGCCGGGCCGTGGTCTGCGCCCAGATCGGCCAGGCCCCGCAAATGGAGATGGAGCGGCTCGGCATCGACGCCTACGTGGCCGACGGTCCCATCAAGCCGACCCTTGTGGAAATTGCGAAGGTCCTGTAGGGGCAACCCTGTGTGGTTGCCCTGATTGGGCGGCCACACGGGGCCGCCCCTACACCATCCGTCACAACGAGGTGATGACCCATGAACAATTCGGGATTCAATCTCTGCAATCTTCCGCCATGGGTCATCGCCTCCCGCCACTTCAACGACAATCCCCACCCCCTGGAAGTCCAGGGGGTCCGCCTCGCCAACCGCTTTCTCTTCGACAGACTCGACGTCATCGCCTCGCCCGACGAGCGGGGCACCGTCTTTAACGACTACATGTCGGTGAAATTCCAGCTTCACCACTGGCAGGAGCAGCAGACCGCCGCGGCCCGCAAGAGCCTCAGGAACAGCTATCTGCGGTATCTCCGCGGCTGGATGATGGACTCCAACTCCGTGGAAGGGGCCGTCCTCAAGGGGTGGGTGGAGAGCCGCATGGGGATCGTCCCCACCTTCCACAAGGTCAGGATCGGCGGGACCCAGACCGAGGCTTACTATACCTACATGGTCGACCGTAATGCCGGAAGCAAACGAACCAGCGCCATCAACTCCCAGCTGGACATCCTCCACGAGTTCTGCCAGTACGAGCTGGCCCGCCGCTTCCCCGGCGAGCGGTGGGTGACCCTCTACCGGGGAACGTTCGGGGCCGACGACTACGACGTGGTGGAAGAGCTGGGGAAGCGGGAGAAAATCATCCGGTTCAACAATCTCGTCTCCTTTACGTCTATCGAGGAGCGGGCCTGGGAGTTCGGCTCCACCGTCTGGGAGATCCGGGCGCCCCTGGCCAAGGTCTTTTTCTTCGACGATCTGCTGCCCAACAGCATCCTCAAGGGGGAGGGGGAGTATCTGGTCATCGGGGGGGAGTACCGGGTGCGGCGGGTCATGTGTACGGTGTGACGATGCGGCTGCGTAATGGAAAGCCCCGATGGAGAGATCCACCGGGGCTTTCCATTGTTAGGGGCTGCTCAGGTCATGCTACATGCTCGCGTTTACCGTGGCCTGCTTCACCACCATGTCAACCACGGGGAGGGAAGGCACCGCCTTGAGGCCGTAGGTCTGCTCCAGGTTGATGTCGGCGGGCACCGCGGCCAGGAGCGCCTCGGCCACCTTCTGGTCGGCCTGGCGGAAGCGGAGCTTTGCCTCCACGGAGATCTTCTGCACGCCGGCAGGGGCGGTCAGACCATAGTAGACTTCCTTCCACCCCTTGGGCGGGATGGTGTCGTGCTTGGAGAAACCGACCACCTTCCACGGGTCGATGGCGAAGTGGAAGTCTTTTCCCATGCCGTCGGAGACGAACATGCGGGTCTCTGCGGGAATCGTCCCGTCGGCGTTGAGGGCGCCGCTGGACATGATGACCTTTCCGTTCTCGTCCTTGGCGGTGAGCTCAAGCCACATCTGGCGGACGTTGGTGAGGGAGGTGGGGAGGTTATGGCCGGCCCGGATGTTCTTCACCCGTACCTTGAGTTCGGCCAGCTTTCCATCGCGGTAGACGGGGGTCAGTTCCACGTCAGCCGCTGACTTCAGCCGCTCCACGGCCATTTCGTACTGGTTCATGAGACTCTTGGCCAGTTCTTCGTCCCCCGCTTTCTTGGCGGCGCCGGCGGCCAGGTAGGTCAGGAGGTAGTTGGCGCCGCTGAAGTAGTGCTTGTACTCCTTGCGCTCGGGCTTCACGAACTGGTCGGCGGTCCGCTTGAAGGTCTGGATGTCGACCATGTGGCAGTCCTGGCACATGATTGCCTTCTGGGCAAAGGGGCCGGCAACCCACTCGTTGTGTGTGGCCTCGATGGGGAAGTGGTCCTCATAGTGATAGACCTGGTGGCAGGAGGCGCAGAGGTTGGCCTGGAGGTGCAGGGGCGACTCCTCGCACTGGTGGAAGCCGCCGCCGCACTTGTCATGGTTGGGGAAGGGACCCCGCTTGATGAGCGTCTGGCCGCCGGTGGTCTCCACGCCGGGGCTCATGATGAAGGAGCCGTTCTCGGCGACCCGGGCCGGGGTCTGCTGGTGGGTCACGCCGCTGATGGAGTGGCAGACGTCGCAGGAAACGCCGGCAAGGGCGATGGCGGAAAGGCCCGCAAGGCCCGGTCCCTTGATCTCGCCGGTGACCACGCCGATGGGAGTGTGGCACCCTTCGCACTGGCGCGCGATTTCATGGCCCACGGCCTTGACCCCCTTGTTGAGTTCCCCCTGATAGACCGGGTCCTTGAAGGCGAGGCTGTGGACCGAGCCGTTCCACTCCGTGTACTGTTTTTCGTGGCAGCCGCCGCAGACCTCGGGGGCGTTGAAGGGGACGGACGACTTGTTCCACTTGATGAGTGACGGATAGTAGGGGTAGAATTCCCGGTCCACGGGGAAGACGGGGGATGCGGCCAGGGCCGCCACGGCGGCACCGACGAGGGCGAAACAGACGAAGAGTGCAGTGGCGAGGCGCGACGTTCGCTTCATGATGGTTCCTCCTTGACCAAAACCTGTAGTGATTATACTGCATTGATTAAATACAGCTAAAGGTTTAGCAGTAAAAGCACTCTTCGTCAAGGAGTGGGCTACAAATTACCGATTTATTCGCGAAGGGCCGGCGACAGGGTGATTACCTGACCTGAAAGGTATACAATCTCATCCATTGTTTTCCCGTCCATCCGCTTTATCCACCGTCGTGGAATTCCCTCCATCCCGTAGAAGGCCCCGGCCACCATGCCGCAGATGGCACCGGTGGTGTCAGCGTCGCCCCCCTGGTTCACGGTTCCCACAAGGCACTCTTCGAAGTCGCGTCCCCGGAAGAAATGGTGGAAGACCGTCTGCATGGTGTCGACCACGTAGCCGGTGGCAAGACCCCGGTAGGTGGTGAAGGAGAAGGTCGGGTGGGCGGCAATGAGGGCGTCCACCTCCCGGCGGAGGCGGCTCTTGGATGCGCCCAGGAGCGCCAGGTGGACGAGCCGCCCCAGGGTGAGGCAGGCGGCGTCGGAGAGAGGGTGGTTGTGGGTGATGCGGGCCTGCTCCACGGCGCAGCGCTGCAAAAGATCATCGTCGCCCAGAGTGTAGAGGGCAGCGGGAATCATCCGCATGGCGGCGCCGTTGCCGGCGTCCCACTGGTTGAAGGGGGTTTCGAGAAGCCCCTTGAGCATGAAGTTCCGGATGCCCCGGCGGCAGGTGTCTCCCACATCCACCGGTTTGGTCTTGAGCCACCCGGCGAACTCTTCGGCGATGCCGCAGAGCGACCATCCGTTGGCTGCGACGATGGCCCGGGCCGCGCAGAGGGACATCTCGGTGTCGTCGGTCACCTGGCCCGGCTTGAGCCGCAGCCACCCGCCGCCGACTATCTCTTTCAGGACGCCGTACTTGGCCCGTATCTCGCCGGAGGTCATGAATTCCACCGGCGCGCCGAGGGCGTCTCCCACCGCCAGACCCACGAAGGCGGCCCGGGCGCGGGAGCGGATATCCTGATGGTCGAGGGGAAGGGGCATGGCGAGAACAATGCAATAAACGCGCCCCTTTCCGCTGCCTCTTTTTTAATCGACCCCACAAAAAACGGGCAGCTAAAATTTGTTTAGTCTCGATAAAAAATCATGGAATACGGGGTGTTGCATGCAGTTGTCCCGCTCGGGGAGTTCTGGCACGCTTAATGTTAATGGGTAAGACACAGGCCATACGATGAGGTATTGGCAGGGAACAGGCACAGAAGCCCGGCGTGAGACATCCGCCGGGCTTTTTTCGTTCGGAGAGCCCCACTGGGCACGGGAGGCAGATCATGGCCACATCATGCGACCAACTGAAGAAGATCCAGGGACACCCCTGTTTCGGCGGCAATCACCACAAGAACGGCAGGATGCACCTGGCCGTGGCGCCCCGCTGCAACATCAAGTGCGGCTACTGCAGCCGCAGGCACGACTGCGCCAACGAGTCCCGCCCCGGCGTCACCAGCCGTCTCATCACCCCGGAGGAGGCAATCGTCAAGGTCCGCGAGGTGATGGCGAGCCCCGTGGTGGGGCCGATCATCAAGGTGATCGGCATCGCCGGCCCCGGCGACCCCCTGGCCAACGAGGAGACCTTCGAAACCTTCCGCCTCGTGGGGGAGGAGTTTCCCTCCCTCATCAAGTGCATGAGCACCAACGGGCTCCTTCTTCCCGAATCCATCGACCGGCTCCATGAACTGGACCTCCACAGCCTCACCGTAACCGTCAATGCCCTCGACCCGGCGGTGGGGGCGAAAATCTACGGCCACATCCTTTACCGAGGGAAGAGGTACACCGGTGTCGAGGCGGCGGAGATCCTCGTGGCCAACCAGTTGGAGGGAATCCGGCGGGCCGTGGAATACGGGATGACGGTGAAGGTGAACACCGTCTATATCCCCGGGGTCAACGAGGAGCAGGTGCCCCTCATCGGCCGGAAGATCAAGGAGCTCGGCGCCTTTGTCATGAACATCATGCCGCTTATTCCCCAGGCCGACTTTGCCCATATCGTCCCGCCGGCGCCGGAGGAGCTGGACGGAGTCCGGCAGCGGAACGAGTCGATCATCGGCCAGTTCAAGCACTGCCGTCAGTGCCGGGCTGACGCCGTGGGGCTCATCGGCCGGGATGTCACCGTGGGCGAGTCGGTCTGTGCCGTGCCGGCCAGCGGCGTGTAGGTCATGGAGATCAGGCCCTTTGTCCCCGACGACGTCCCCGCGTTCTTGGTCCTTGCCGCCGCCGAGGGATGGGTCAGCGACCCGTGGGAGTTCGCGTTTCTCCTGGGGAGCTTTCCCCGCGGCTGCCTCGCCGTAGAGGAGGAAGGTCGGCCCGCAGCCTTTGTTACGGCGGTTCGCTACGGCACGAGCGGCTGGATCGGCAATCTGATCGTGGCGAAGGATGCCCGGGGCCGGGGGCTCGGAACCCGCCTCATGCGCCGGGCCGTGGACGAGCTTCTGACCGACGGCGTGAAGACGGTCTGGCTTACCGCATCGGAGGCCGGGCGTCCCCTCTACGAGAGGATGGGGTTTCGGGAGATGGACGGTGTAGTCCGGTGGCGCGGAACGGCCACGGGGGGGGCGGAGGGGGGCAGTGACCCGGTTCGTCCGGACGAATTGATTTCCCTCGACCGTGCCGGCTGGGGGGACGAACGTGCTGCGCTTCTTGCCGCCGTGGCGGTCCGGGGGATAGTGGTGCGGCAAGAAGGGGGTTTTCTCGTTGCGCAGCCCTGTGGTGACGGTTTCCAGATTGGCCCCTGGGCCGCCGCGGACCGCAGTGTGGCCGCGGGGCTCCTGGGACGAGCCCTTTCCCGGCTGCAGTCCGGGGCGCAGGTTATCCTCGATGTTCCGGTCCGCAACGTGGCGGCAGTGGCCCTCCTCAACGACGCCGGATTCATCGTCAGCGGGCGCACGGTACTCATGTGCGTGGGGGCCGTGCCGGTCTACGTCCCGGAGAGGATCTTCGCCCTTGCTACCATGGGAAGCATGGGGTGAATAGCATTTTTATTCGCAGTAAAAAATATGCCTAAAATTTAAGCAAACATAGACTTGATAAGGTCATTGTTTTTCTGGTATTATCGCCTGCTGCTGAAGATGGAGGCATCACCCATCGCGTCACCGATATGCCATTGACTGCGCTGCGGGCACCCCGTCTGACACTGTCGAGCCCTTCACGGGGCGGGAGGATTTTCATGCTCGCCATTGCCTGTATCAAGCAGGTGCCAGACACCACGCAGGTGAAGATTGACCCTGCGACCAACACCCTCGTCCGCGAGGGGATCCCGTTTATCGTCAATCCCTACGATACCCATGCCCTGGAGGAGAGCCTCCGGATCAAGGACCGCTTCGGCTTCCGGGCCGTGGCCCTCTCCATGGGGCCACCCAATGCCGAGGCGGCGCTCCGCAAGGCCCTTTCCATGGGGGCTGACGATGCTATCCTCTGCTCCGACCGCTGCTTCGGCGGTGCCGACACCCTTTCCACGAGCAATGTCCTGGCCGCCGCCATCAAGCAGATCGCCCAGGAGACGGGGGAAGAGGTGGGAATTGTCTTCTGCGGCAAGCAGACCATCGACGGCGACACCGCCCAGGTGGGGCCCGGCATTGCCGTGCGACTCGGCTTCACCCAGCTGACCCTCGTTGACCGGGTCGAGGAGCTGGATCCGGTCAACGGGCGGATCAAGGTCCGGCGCAAGCTTGAAGGCCGCTACGAAGTGGTGGAGGCCCCCCTGCCGGTCATGATCACCGCCGTGCGGGAGCTGAATCGCCCCCGCTATCCGTCGGTGACCATGCGGCTTGCCGCCGTGGACGCCCACGTGAAGGTCTGGACCAACGAGGTGCTGAAACTCGACGTGAATACCGTCGGTCTCAAGGGTTCCCCCACCTGGGTGAGCCGGATATTCTCCCCCGAGCGGGACAAGGGTGAGATCATCGGCGACGGCCTGGCGGACCCGACAGGAACGGCCCGTCTGCTCATTGATCAACTGCTGGCGAAGGACCTGCTGGCTGTGTAAAGCAAAACGCAGGGGCGGGGTTTTCCCCGCCCTGCTTCAACCGGACAAGGGCGAGGAAACCCCGCCCCTACAGAGGGAATCAATGTCAGAACCGAAGAAACTGAAAAAACCCCGGGGCACGGCCCGGCTCATTCCGGGGAAATGTATCGCCTGTGGCGCGCGGTGCCAGAGCGCCTGCCCGGTGGACTGCATAGAGATGAACGAGGCCGGGGAGCCGATCATCCTCTCCGAGAAGTGCATCGGCTGCCTCAAGTGCGTGAAGGTCTGCCCCGCCGAGGCCCTGGAGATGTTTTTCACCCCCGAGGAGCTGGCGATCCTTGAGGAGCTGGCAAAGCAGCAGGCCGCCGGCGCGGCGCCCGTCGCCGAGGAGGACCCCGAGGAGGCCGCCCTCGCGAAGATGCTCTCCGCCTACCGGGGGGTATGGGTCTTCGTGGAGCAGACCGAGGGTGAGCCGGCCAAGGTGTCGTGGGAACTGATGGGTGTCGGCGCCCAGCTGGCCGAAAATCTGGGGGTTGAGCTCTGCGCCATGGTCATCGGCGAGAACGTGGAGCACCTCTGCCACGAGGCCTTCGGCTACGGCGCCACCAAGGCCTATCTCCTGGACCAGAAGGTGTTCCACTTCTACCGTACCGAGCCCTATCTGGACGCCTGCTGCTATCTCATCGAAAAATACAGGCCGGAGATCATCCTCATGGGGGCCACGGGCATGGGGCGGGACCTGGCCGGGGCCGTAGCCACGCGGGTGAAGACGGGGCTCACCGCCGACTGCACCGGCCTCGACGTGGACGACAAGCGGAACCTGCGCCAGACCCGGCCCGCCTTTGGCGGCAACATCATGGCCACCATCATGTGCGACAAGTTCCGCCCCCAGATGGCCACGGTCCGTCCCCACGTGATGCAGATGCCCGAGTGGACGGAAGGGGCCACCGGCGAGATCGTCCGGGAGCGGTTCGACCTCGACGAGTCCGGCATCCTCACCAAGGTACTGGAGATCATCAAGGACAAGAAGGCGGGGGTCGACATAGCCGGGGCCGAGTTCATCATCTCCGGTGGCCGGGGCATGATGTCCCCGGAGAACTTCGCCATGCTCCAGGAGCTGGCCGACGAGCTGGGGGGAGTGGTCGGGGCTTCCCGCAGCGCCGTGGATGCGGGGTGGATGCCCCATGACCGCCAGGTGGGACAGACGGGGAAGACAGTGCGCCCCAAGATATACATCGCCTGCGGCATCTCGGGCGCCATCCAGCACCTGGTGGGGATGCAGGATTCGGACGTGGTCATCGCCATCAACCGCGACAAGGAGGCACCCATCTTCCAGGTGGCCACCTACGGCATCGTGGGGGACCTCTTCCAGATCGTCCCTGCCATCACCCAGCACATCAGGGAACTCAAGAATCAGGCACCGAGGACCCATTGAAGCAACTATGACGCTGGAGGGGCGATGCCTGCATCGCCCGAATCTGCTCGCTAACAATACGAGGTTTCGTTCATGCATCCAAATCCGGCCATTTTCACTCCACTCATCCTGGCGGCCCTTGCCTTTTTCGCCTGGAGCCTCTACCAGAGGCTCGGCCTTGTCACCCTGGGACGCCCCGGCTACTCCTTTCGGGGGGTTGGCGAGGGGCTCAGGGAGATGTTCCTCTACGCCTTCGTCCAGAAGCGGGTCCTGCGCCAGGGCTTCGGCTTCAACCACCTGATCATCTTCTGGGCCTGCATCGTACTGGCCTTCGTCAACGTGGAGTTCCTCGTGAGCGGGGTTTTCCCGGCCGCCCGGCTGGCGGTGCTCCCCGATGCGCTCTATATCCCGATCCGCTTCCTCTCCGACGTCATGTCGGCCCTCACGCTGGTGGCCATCGCCCTGGCCCTGGTGCGGCGGACCGTCTTCCCCCCGTACCCCGAGGCGCGCACCTTCGAGTCGTACCTGATACTCTGCCTCATTGGCGTCCACATGATCGCCTTCTTCGGGGTGAGCGCCGCCGAGATTGCTCTGGGCCAGGAACGGGCTGCCGCGTTCATGCCGGTTTCGTCCTTCCTGGGGAACCTCCTGTCCGGGCTCTCCGACACGCAGCTCGAGGCGGCCTTCAATTTCTCCTGGTGGCTCCACGCCGGGGCCCTCATTGCCTTCATCACGGTGCTGATCCCCTTCACCAAGCACATGCACGTCTTCACCGCCATTGCCAACTGTTTTCTCCGCCGGGAAGAGAAGCCCAACACCCAGGAGACCGAGATCTTCGAAATCGGCCGAACCTTCGGTGCCGGACAGGTGGACCGGCTGGGGTGGAAGGACCTCTTCGACAGCTTTGCCTGTACCAAGTGTGGCCGGTGCCAGAACGTCTGCCCGGCCGGCACCACGGGCAAGCCCCTGAACCCCCGCCAGGTGATAAACGACATCCGGCTGAACCTGCTGGCCAACGGCCCGACCCTCAAGCGGGGCGGGGCGCCGACGGTGCCCCTCATCGGCGAGGGGGGCGAGGGGAGCGTCTGCGAGGAGGCCATCTGGTCCTGCACCTCCTGCGGCGCCTGTATGGAGGCCTGCCCGGTCTTCATCGAGCACCTGCCGAAAATCGTCGACATGCGCCGGCACCTGGTGGAGATGGAGGCCAGGTTCCCCGAGGAGCTCCTGAACCTCTTCGAGAACATGGAGCAGCGCTCGAACCCCTGGGGCATCGCCCCCAGCGAGCGGACCAAGTGGACCTCCCTCCTGGAGGTAAAGCCCTTCGAGAAGGGGGAGACCGAGTACCTCCTCTACGTGGGGTGCGCCGGAAGCTTCGACTCCCGGAGCAAGCAGGTGACCGTGAACCTGGCAACGATCCTCGATGCGGCCGGAGTCTCCTGGGGGATCCTCGGCAAGGACGAGAAGTGCTGCGGCGACAGCCTCCGGCGCCTGGGCAACGAGTACGTCTTCGACCGCATGGCCCGGGAGAACGTGGCCATCTTCAGGGAGCGGGGGGTGACCAAGGTCATAGTCCAGTGCCCCCACTGCTTCACCACCCTCAAGAACGACTACCGCCAGTACGGCATGGAGCTGGAGGTGATCCACCACGCCGAACTGATCCAGCAACTCCTGGACGCCGGGCGGCTGAAGCTGAACCGCCAGGTGAGCGAGTTGGGGAAGATAGTCCTCCACGACTCCTGCTACCTGGGGCGCCACAACGACGTGTACGAGGCCCCGCGCCAGGTGGTGGCCACGGTCACCGGCGCGGCCCCGGCCGAGTTCGACCGGGCCCGGGAAGAGTCGTTCTGCTGCGGCGCCGGCGGCGGCCGCATGTGGATGGAGGAGCAGACCGGCACCCGGATCAACCTGAACCGGGTCACCGAGGCCCTGTCGAAGAACCCCGACACCATCTGCGTCGCCTGCCCCTACTGCATGACCATGTTCGAGGACGGCCTCAAGGACAAGCAAGCCGGCCAGACGAGGGTCAGGGACATCGCCGAAGTGGTGGCCGAGGGGATGCGGCCGGTTCAGTAACGCACGGCCAGGTCAGATATGAAGAACGGGAGCTTCCTTCGGGGAGCTCCCGTTTTATTTGCGCTCACAAGGACTGGAAGACTTTACAAGGATAGGCACCGGCGGCGTTTCGGGGTATAATCCCACGGAAGTGAACTCAAGCCGGCAAACGCAACAGAAAGGGTGCATAACGCCTATGACGCAGGACAAGGACGAACGGAAGCGGTCTCATCTTCGGCTGGTGGTGAATAACCCGGAGATGCGGGGCGGCCGTCCCGCCAAGGGGGATGAAGCCGGCATTCCCTTCGAGGTGTTGGTGGAGAAGCGCGATGAACTGCGTGTCGATTTCTACCGGGGAATCGCCCCGTGGCACACCAAAGCCTATCAGGGGATCGAGCGTCACCTTGGGCGCAGGGGGTGGCTCTACGGTCTCGACCCCCAGCACGGCCGGCTCATGGTGCTACCCGCCGCGGCGGTCTGCCCCGAGGTGCTGGAGCATGGCGGCTCTCCCCAGGACGAACTGCTCCTCTTCGTGGCCGACGACCCCACGGGGCTTGGTCTCTGTCTCTGCCTGGAGATGATTCTCCCCTTCTGGAGCGACGACGACGCCGTCATGGAGGAGGCGCTCATCTATGCGCCCATCTACCCCTATGGCGCCCTTTTCCTGGAGGAGAACAAGACCGACGGCTACCTGGACCTCATCTACCGTCTGTCGTTTCCCCTCTATCCCCCAGCCCTGACGGAGCGGCTCCTGGAGAAGCTCTTCGCCGTTGCGCGGTACGAATTGCGGGAGACCCTCATGGGACTGGACGAGATTCCCGAGGCGTAAGAGCTGTTTCTTGACGGGGGTCAAATGCCGCCGCGGCTTGATGGTGTACCGTTATCCCAGGTGAAGGACATCACATACAATCGTCCGGAGCGGGGCTCCGGCAAGGAGGAGACCATGAGCAGCACGACCGAATCCCTGGTGGGACGCGCCATTGACCTGAAGGAGCTGATCGCCTACCAGGAGGGCTCCGTGGTGAGCCGGACCCTCAATGACAAGAAAGTCGGCACCATCACCCTCTTCGCCTTCGGTGAGGGTCAGGGGCTCAGTGAGCACACGGCCCCCTATGACGCCTTCGTGGAGATCGTCGACGGCGATGCGGACATCACCATCGCCGGTACCGACCACCGGGTGACGGCGGGGCAGTTCATCATCATGCCCGCAAACCAGCCCCACTCCCTGCGGGCGGTGACCCGCTTCAAGATGCTCCTGGTGATGATCCGGGCGTAAACCCGTTGACCTGGGGGCTCCAGTTCCACCCGGAGGCGACCCGGGAGATCGTCGCCGCGTGGACGCGTTGGAGCCATGAGACGGCCCCCCATGTTGACCGCTTCGTGATGGAGTTTGCGGCCGCGGAACCTGCCTTTCGGGATGCTTCCCGTCAGTTCCTTGTTAATTTCCTCCGCATGGCCGGCTTGGCCTGATTCTCTCGGAGCACCTGCCACAAAATTGGTCAGAATTTCTCCGCCCACCGGCTTCGTGAGCCGCCTGGACCGGGGCGGCAGCCGTGGCACGTCTTGTGCTTCAAGGCTAGGTACAACTCGAGAGCAGTCGGCAATGGAGCCCCGGAACACCTGTTTCGGGGCTCTTTTTTTCATCGAAAGGAGCCTGCCATGGAAAACGCGACAAAGAGCCCGATCATCATCGACGATACCACCCTTCGGGACGGCGAGCAGACCGCCGGCGTGGTCTTCAGCAAGAAGGAGAAGCTGGCCATTGCCCGGATGCTGGACGGGATCGGGGTGCAGGAGCTGGAGTGCGGCATCCCGGCCATGGGGGAGGAAGAGCGGGACGTGATCCGAGCCCTGGTGGACCTGGGACTCAACGCCCGGCTCATCACCTGGAACCGGGCCGTCATCCCCGACATCGAGGCGTCCCTTGCCTGCGGCGTCACGGCGGTGGACATCTCCCTCTCGGTCTCCGACCAGATGATCGCCCACAAGCTCCGCACGAGCCGCGCCGGGGTCGTCGAGCAGCTGAAGCGGGCCCTGGGCTTTGCCAAGGAGCACGGCCTCTATGTCTCCGTCGGCGGGGAGGACGCGAGCAGGGCCGATCTCGGGTTCCTGGCCGAGCTCATGGAGATCACCCGGTCCATGGGGGGAGACCGCTTCCGTTTCTGCGACACCCTCGGCATCCTCGACCCCTTCACCACGTACGACAAGGTGAAAACCCTGCGCACCACCGTGCCCGAACTGGATATGGAGGTCCACACCCACAACGACCTGGGGATGGCCACCGCCAACGCCATCGCCGGCATCAGGGCCGGTGCCCGTTTTGTGAACACCACCGTGAACGGCCTCGGTGAGCGGGCCGGAAACGCGGCCCTGGAAGAGGTGGTCATGGGGCTCAAGCTCGCCTGCGGCATCGACCCGGGGATCGACACCCACCGCTTCCACGAGATATCGCGCTTTGTCGGCAGAGCCTCCCAGCGGCCGGTTCCCCCCTGGAAGGCGGTGGTGGGGGAGCGGGTTTTCTCCCACGAGTCGGGGCTCCACGCCGACGGGGTCATCAAGGATTCCCGCAACTACGAGGGGTTCGATCCGGCTGACGTGGGGCTTCGGCGCCACATTGTGGTGGGGAAGCACTCGGGGGCCAGCGGCCTCGTGGAGCGCTACCGGGAGCTGGGAATCGAACTCTCGCGGCAGGATGCGACCTCCCTCATGGACACGGTGCGGGCCATGGCCCAGCGGATGAAGCGCTCCCTCTCCGACGGCGAGCTCCGCACCCTCCATGCCGCGGGAGGGTATGTCCTCAAGGCGGCGTGAGGATATAAGACAATAAAAGAGCGACAACTGCTTATAAAATGTGCAAAGCGAGGGGGCGCAGCTGGTTTCGCCCCCTCACTTTTTTTCCGCTTCACCGTCCAGCTTCCGGTAACACCCTGTAATCACGGGCCTGAAATGTAATGAATCATGGTGGCATGCCTTGTGCTAAATCCTTACCAGAAGCCAGAGACACAAAGGTTGTGTCACCAGGCCCGAAAAAGGATTGAGAAACAACTGGATTGGCAAGGCAAAGGCGCCTTACGCTACGAAGCGGAGGCGCCTTTTTTCGTTTACTTCGATGAAAGGAGGCGTGTGCGGTACCCCGAGAATTTGTGCAGTGCAGATGCAATCAAATAATACTTTCAAAGGAGAACGGACATGAACAAGACACTGAAGACTTTTTCCCTGGCACTGGCACTGGTTACCGCCACCTGCGGCGTTGCACTGGCAACCCCCTCCACCCAGATATGGATCCCCTCCACCGATGTCCAGGCGTTCGGCACGGTTCATCTTGGTGTTGACAATTATATCCGCGTCTCCGAGAACGCCGATGGCGAGAAGGCCCCCAACACCTACGACCTGGGTGTCACGGTCGGGGTGCTTCCCTTTGAGAAGCTGCAGCTGGAGGTAGGCGTCGATTACATGGTAACCGGCACCGAGCCGGGGGATAGTCATCCCTTCTACTTCAACGCCAAACTGGGGACTCCCGAAGGATCCCTCTTTAGTAATTCGCCCGCCATGGCCGTCGGTATCTACAACGCCGGCACGAAGGAAAACGTTACCGACCAGGACATCACCTACGCCCTCGTGGCCAAGACCCTTCCGGTCATCGGTCGCCTCTCGGCGGGCTACTACCTGGGCAACAGCGCCGTGCTGAACGATACGAACGGCAACAACGAGAACCATGGCGTGCTTCTTTCATGGGACCGGACCATGAGCGAGATTTCCGACAAGCTCTGGGCAGCGGTGGACTACCAGGGGGGGAACAACGGAGTCGGCGCCCTGAGCTTCGGGGTCTGCTGGGCCTTCTCCAAGAACGTCTCGCTCATCGTCGGCTATGACATCTACAACGAGTCGGCCTTGGGCGGCAAAAATACCTTCACCACCCAGCTCGATATCAATATCCCGTAACAGGGAGCGGAGGCTCGCCATGAAGCTCATTGAAGCAATCATAAAACCGTTCAAGCTTGACGAAGTGAAGGATGCCCTCACCGAGATCGGTGTCGAAGGGATCACGGTAAGCGAGGTCAAGGGGTTCGGCCGCCAGAAGGGGCACACAGAGCTCTACCGGGGCGCCGAATACGTGGTTGACTTCATTCCCAAGGTGAAGCTCGAAGTGGCCGTGGCCGACGAGCTGGTGGCCCGGGTGGTGGAGACCATCGAAAGTACCGCCAAGACCGGCCGTATCGGCGATGGCAAGATATTCATTCTCCCCCTCGATGAGGCGGTCAGGATCAGGACCGGCGAGAAGGGTGCCGACGCAATTTAAGAAAGAGATTATCGAATCACTGGAGGTATACCATGAAGTGGAAACTGCCTTTCATTACCCTTGCCCTGGCCGCAGCTGTCGCCTTGGCCCCGGCTGTCATCCTCGCCGAGGAAGCCAAGGAAAGTGTTGCCCCGGTCCAGGCCGCCGCGACCTCGGCCCAGCAGGCAACCCCTGCGGCAGCGACCGCTCCCGCCGCCCCGGAGGCTCCCAAGAACGTGGACCCGGTTCTCAACACCGGCGACACCGCCTGGATGCTGGTTTCCTCAGCGCTGGTCCTGCTGATGATCCCGGGCCTCGCCCTCTTCTACGGCGGCATGGTCCGCCAGAAGAACGTCCTTTCCACCATGATGCACTCCTTCGTGGCCATGGGGATCGTCGGCGTCCAATGGGCGATCATCGGCTACTCGCTGGCCTTCGGTCCCGATGCCGGCGGCGGTCTCGTCGGCAACCTGAGCAAGGCGATGCTGAACGGACTCATTACCTTCAAGGACGGCAACCCGGTTTATGCCCTCTTTCAGAACGTTCCGACCGAGCCCGGCTCAATTCCTGAATATGTGTTCGCCATGTACCAGTGCATGTTCGCCATGATCACCGTGGCCCTCATCTCAGGCGCCCTGGCCGAGCGGATCAAATTCTCCGCCTACTGCGTCTTTGTGCTCCTCTGGACCACCATCGTCTATGATCCCCTTGCCCACTGGGTCTGGATGGTCGACGGCTGGCTCTTCAAGAAGGGGGCCCTCGATTTTGCCGGCGGCACCGTTGTTCATCTTTCCTCCGGTATCTCGGCTCTGGCGTTACTGATCTTCCTCGGCAAGCGGCATGGCTTCCCCCACGAGCGGATGGCCCCCCACAGCCTCCCCCTGACCCTGATCGGCGTCGGCCTCCTCTGGTTCGGCTGGTTCGGCTTTAACGCCGGCAGCGCCATCGTCGGCGTCAACTGCTCCGATGCGGCGGGCGGCTTGGCCGGCCTCGCCTTTGCAACCACCACCATCGCCCCTGCCGCCGGCGGTCTTGCCTGGATGATCGCCGAGTGGATCCATTCCGGCAAGCCCTCGGCCCTCGGTTTCGGTTCCGGCGTCGTGGCGGGCCTCGTCGGCATCACCCCCGCCGCCGGCTTCGTGCAGCCGGGCTCGGCCATCATCATCGGCCTCGGCGCTGGCGTCGTCTGCTACCTGGGTATTCTCATGAAGGCCAAGTTCAAGTATGACGACTCCCTCGATGCCTTCGGTGTGCACGGGGTGGGGGGTACCTTCGGTGCTCTAGCCACCGGTGTTCTCGCCACGGTCGGCGCCACGGGCCTCATGTCGGGCAACTTCAAGCAGTTCATGACCCAGGTGATTGCGGTTGTTGCCGCCGGCGCCTACGCCTTCATCGTCACACTGATCATCGCCTTCGCTCTCGACAAGACCATCGGGCTCCGTGTGGAGAAGGAAGACGAAATCATGGGCCTCGACCAGACCCAGCATTCCGAGTCGGCCTACAACTGACCATTCTGCCGATCTATCCGCATCACCCGAAGCCGCCCTTGCCGGGGCGGCTTTCTTTATGCCTCAAATGTGGGCGCTTTGGTGCCTAATTGGTGAGCATTTTGGGTGCCGTTTGCCTGAGCTCATCTCCAACTATCCGATAAACCGCATGTTATTTATGGCATGCCTCGTGCCTACAGAAAAGGTGGCACTCTATTCAACCGGTCTGAACCAGAGGACCCATGGCGGATGCACTGGCAAAATACCTCTCCGACAACGGCAACGTGGAAGGGGAGTTCCTGGAGCTGCTGGCCTTCAACGAGAAGATGGCCGAGCTGGGGAGGATGGCAGCCGGAGTGGTTCACGAGCTGAACACCCCCCTGTCGGTCATCGTCTCGGCCACCCAGATGATTCTCCGGGAGGAGGAGCTGCCGGAATTTGTCCGCGAGATGGTGGAGCGGGTCAACGAGGAGGCCCATCGCCTGGCGGAACTGACCAAGGGGGTCCTCTCCTTTGCTCGCCGGGAAGGAACGGAGCGGGCCGAGGCGGACGCGAATCAGGTCATCGGCGAGGTTATGACTTTTCTTCGCTTTGAGGCCCGGAAGCGGGCCGTCGGCGTCGTGGAGGACCTGGATTTTCGTCTTCCCTTCATTGCCGCCGACGCCAACCGGGTGAAGCAGGTCATCATCAATCTGGTCATGAACGCCCTTCAGGCCATGGGAGAGGGGGGGACGCTTTTCCTCCGAACGGTTCAGGAAAGTGAAACGGCCGTCACGGTACAGGTTGCCGACACGGGGCCAGGGATTCCCTCCGCCGCCCTGGACCGGATCTTCACCCCCTTCTTCACCACCAAGGAGCCGGGGGAGGGGACCGGGCTCGGCCTCTTCATCACCCGCAAGCTCATGGAAGGGATCGGCGGCACCATCGCCGTGGCGAGCGTGGTGGGGGAGGGGACCACTTTCACCCTGACCTTCCCTGTGGCCGAATAACAGGGTTGTTTTTCCTCCGTGTGCTCCGTTGCTCCGTGTTATTCTTACGGGCAAACACAATGGCACGGAGGAATCATGATGAAGGCATTTCTGGAGACGGCGGTCCGGGCCGCGCGCAGCGCCGGCGCCATCCAGCGGGAGCGGCTCTGGAGCGAGCACGACATCCGCTTCAAGGGGGAGATCGATCTCGTCACCGAAGTGGACCGGGCGTGCGAGGATCTGATCGTCGCCACCATCCGCGGCGCCCATCCCGGCCATGGCATTCTGGCTGAGGAGGGGACGCGGGATGCAGGCATCTCCCGCCACCGCTGGATCGTCGACCCCTTGGACGGCACCACCAACTACGCCCACGGCTTCCCCTGGTTCTGCGTCTCCATCGCCCTGGAGATCGACGGCGAAGTGAGGCTCGGCGTCATCTATCACCCGGTCATGGACGAGCTCTTCACCGCCGTGAAGGGTGAAGGGGCCTTCGTGAACGGCAGGCCGATCCGTGTGTCGGGGCGCCATCCCCTCAAGCAGTGCCTCCTGGCCACCGGCTTTCCCTACGACCGGACCCGCGACAACGAGAACAACTTCGCCAACTTCTTCAACTTCCAGTTTGCGGCCCGTGCCGTGCGCCGGGCAGGGGCCGCGGCCCTGGACCTGGCCTACGTGGCCGCCGGACGGCTCGACGGCTACTGGGAGCTGAAGCTGAAACCCTGGGACGTGGCCGCCGGCCAGCTCCTGGTCAACGAGGCGGGGGGGAGGGTCACGAACCACGCCGGCGAGCCCTTCTCCATCGACGACCATCGCATTCTTGCCTCCAACGGCATCGTTCACCGTGAAATGCTGGAGATCCTTGGTTGCGAGGCTAGGTGAGAAAACCGGTTGACGGTATATGACTTGTTTGCTAGAGTATCCCCAGGTTATCTTTATTTGAGTAGTGCAGAACCAGGCTTGTAAAAACTGAATAGTTTCATTTCTTATCATGAGCGACTGAGGGACTGGCCCTGTGACGTCGCGGCAACCCCCCGCAAGGGGAAGGTGCCAATTCCTGCGGAACGGCAACGTTCCGGGAGATAAGGAAGAGCGTTGCCGCCCCGCCGGCGAAAAATCCTCTTCCGCACCCCGGAAGGGGATTTTTTCTTTCAGGAGGCAATTCAATCATGAACATCGCAACTCAGGCGGCACAGATCGGACTCGAGTGGGACACCCGCACCGGCGCGGTGACGGTCCCCATCTACCAGACGGCCACGTTCCGGCACCCGGGGCTCGGCCAGAGCACCGGCTACGACTACACCCGCTCCGGGAACCCCACCCGCCAGGCGCTGGAAGAGGGAATTGCCCGCCTTGAGGGGGGCGCCCGGGGCTTCGCCTACGCCTCGGGGATGGCCGCCATAGCCAACCTCCTTCTGCTGTTCAAGAAGGGGGACCACCTGGTGGTGACCGAGGATCTCTACGGCGGCACCTGTCGTCTCTTCGATCAGATCTTCACCCAGTACGAGCTCTCCTTCACCTACGTGGATACGAGCGATGTGGAGGCGGTGCGCCGGGCCATCCGCCCCGAGACAAAGGCCCTCTTCGTGGAGTCCCTCACCAACCCGCTCCTCAAGGTGGCCGACATCGCCGCCCTTTCGGCCCTCTGCCGGGAGCGGGGGATTCTCCACATCGTCGATAACACCTTCCTCACCCCCTATCTCCTGCGCCCCTTCGACTTTGGAGCCGACATCACCGTCTACAGCGCCACCAAGTACCTGGCCGGGCACAACGACACGGTCTCCGGGCTCGTGGCGGTTAAGGACCCGCAACTGGCCGAGCGGGTCTACTTCCTCCAGAACTCGGTGGGGGCGGTCCTGGGGCCCCAGGATTCCTGGCTCACCATCCGGGGGATGAAGACCCTCTCGGTGCGCCTCGACCGGCAGCAGGAGAACGCGGCGCGGATCGCCCACTGGCTGGCGGCCCATCCGCGGGTGCGGAAGGTCTACTACCCCGGCCTCGCCGACCACCCGGGCCACGAGCTGCTCGCTCGCCAGGCCCGGGGCTTCGGTGCCATGGTCGCCTTCGAGGTGGAGGAGCACGCGCTCGTGGAGCGTTTGCTTCTCAAGACGAAGGTGATATCCTTCGCCGAGAGCCTCGGCGGGGTGGAGACCCTCATCACCTTCCCCCAGGTCCAGACCCATGCCGACATCCCACAGGAGCTCCGGCAGCGGCTCGGGATCAACGACGTGCTCCTGCGCCTCTCCGTGGGGATCGAGGACGGGGACGACCTCATCGACGACCTGGCCCAGGCCTTTGGTAATTAATCAAAAACCTACCACGGAGACATTTCATGAAATTCGGCACCCGCATTATCCATACCGGCCACACGATCGACCCGACTACCGGCGCGGTTTCGATTCCCATCTACCAGACTTCCACCTACCGGCAGGAGTCGGTGGACCATTTCGGCAAGTACGACTACGCCCGCTCCGACAACCCGACCCGGGAGGCCCTGGAGGAGACCATCGCCCAGCTGGAGGGGGGAACCCGCGGGTTCGCCTACGCCTCGGGGATGGCGGCCATCTCCTCGGCGCTGCTCCTCTTCTCGCCGGGGGATCACCTGGTGGTCTGCGATGATGTGTACGGCGGCACTTTTCGGGTGCTGACCCAGCTCTTCAGCCGGCTTGGCATTACCTCAACCTTCGTGGATGCCACCGATCTCGACGCCATCGCCGCCGCCTTCCGGCCGGAGACCAGGGGACTCTTTCTGGAGACTCCGTCGAATCCCCTCCTGAAGATCACCGATCTGGCCGGCGCGGCCCGCATCGCCCGGGAGCGGGGGGCCATCACCCTGGTGGACAACACCTTCATGACCCCCTACCTCCAGCGCCCCCTTGAACTGGGATGCGACATCGTCCTCCACAGCGGCACCAAGTTCCTGAACGGCCACAGTGACGTGATCTGCGGCTTAGCCGTGACGAAGGACCCGGAGCTCGGCACACGGATCCGCTTCATCCAGAATGCCTTCGGCGCCATCCTCGGGCCCCAGGATTCGTGGCTTGTGCTGCGGGGCCTCAAGACCCTGAAGGTGCGGATGGAGGAGAGCCAGCAGAGCGCCGCGCGGATCGCCTCGTGGCTGGCGGGGGAAAAGCGGGTGACCCAGGTCTTCTACCCGGGGCTCACCACCCACCCCGGCCATGACGTCCATGCCCGCCAGTGCTCGGGACCCGGCGCGGTCCTCTCCTTCACCCTCGAATCCCCGGAAATTACCCGCCGGCTCCTGGAGGGGATGAAGCTGGCCGCCTTCGCCGTGAGCCTCGGCGGGGTGGAGAGCATCATCTCCTACCCGGCGAAGATGTCCCACGCCGCCATGCCCCCGGAGGAGCGGGCCGCCCGCGGCATCGGCGACACCCTCGTGCGCCTCTCCGTGGGGCTTGAGGACGCAGACGACCTCATCACCGAGTTGGATCGACTTATCAACGGCTGACGGTAACCTCCTGCTTTTGCTGACGCCCCGAAGATTTTCGGACCCGCTCCGAAGATTTCCGGGGCGTTTGTCGTGGGGAATCACCCGTTGTGGCGGACTGAGATATTTTCTTGTGTGGCAATCTTTTCGATCTTCAGGGTAAAAAGTTTCGATGTTTTGCCGATATACTATAGAGGACGTGAGAGTGGGGCTCTTTGCTCCTCCGTGGACGAGCGGCTCCAAAACGGGAAAGGACAGTCGGACGGAATGCGGATACGGACCACGTTGACGGCGGGTTGCTTTATTTTCGCCATGCTCACCGCTCTGGTGGGATACTTCGGCGGCCGTGCCATCGCCAAAATCAGCGGAGAGTTCGACCTGGTGGCGGAGGAGGTTTTCCCGGTCCTCAAGACCCTGGAGGATCTCCGGTTTGCCGGGCTGCGGATCGCTTCATCATCCGCCGAGCATACCCTCCTCATGAAACAAAAGGGAGAGGCCGAGAGGCGGGGGGACGAGATCGTGATGGTCTCGGCAGGGGTCGAGGGGCTCGAGGATTCCCTGGCCCGGCTGCATGCTCAGAGTGCCGGGCTCGATCCCGTTGGGCGGCGCCTGATGGCCGACGTGGAGCGCTCCGGGACGAAGCTTCTCGAGACGAGCAGGGTGCAACTGCGGCTTGCCCTTGTGGGAGCTTCGGAGGCGGAACTCTACAGGATAAGGAATCAGTTCGAGACAGAGGAACGGGCCTTCTCCGCGGCGGTCAATCAGGCCTTTGCCCACGAAAACGAGGAGCTGGCCGCGGCCAAGGCCGAGGTGCGCCACGCCATTCAGATGGCGCAGTTTACCATAACCGCTGCCTCGCTGGTCGCCCTCATCCTCGCCATTGGCGGCGGCACCCTCATCGCCGCTTCCATCTCCCACCCCATTGCGCTCCTCCACGACGGGGTCGAGCAGGTGAGGCGAGGACTTCTCGATACGCGGATCGACGTGGCGGCCAACAACGAGATCGGTACCCTTGCCGTTGCCTTCAACCGGATGGCAGGGGAGCTTCAATCCACCAAGGACGAGATCGTCACGGCGAAGAACTTCCTCGACAACGTGATCCAGTCCATGGCCGATGCCCTCGTCGTCCTCTCCACCGATTGGACCATTGTCAGCGCAAACCCGGCCCTCTGTCTTCTCCTGGGGTACGATGAGGAGGAGCTTGTGGGGAGCCCCTTCGGTCTGATCGTCACCGCCGGCGCCGAGGAGAGAGAGCTCCTGCGTGACATGGCCGAGCGGGGCCAGGTCCCCGACCGGGAACTCGTCTACCGGGCGAAGAATGGCGCCCGCATTCCGGTTGCCGTGTCCGGGGCGGTCATGAGGAATCCCGCGGGAGATATGGTGGGGGTCGTCTGTATCGCCCACGACATCAGCGAGCGCAAGCGGTCCGAGGAGGAGATCCGTCAGCTGGCCTTCTATGATCCGCTCACCCGGCTTCCCAACCGCAGCCTCTTCCAGGAGAGGCTTTCACAGGTTATTAGCCGGAGCCGGCGCGACGGGGGGACAATCGCCCTTCTCTTTCTTGATCTGGACCGTTTCAAGGATATCAACGACATCATGGGGCACGCCTGCGGCGACCAGCTCCTGACGGCCGTTGCCGACCGACTCAGGGGGAGCCTCCGTCCGTCCGACTTCCTGGCCCGGCTTGGCGGCGACGAGTTCGTCTTCCTGGTTACCGATCTCCGGGACAAACGGAGCGTGGCGAGTCTGGCCCACGCCGTCCTGGAGCAGTTCGCCTCTCCCTTCGAGATCGACGGCAAGGAGCTGTTCATCTCCACGAGCGTCGGTATTGCCCTTTCTCCCGAGGATGGCGAGGACGGCGACACCCTTCTCAAGCACGCCGACATGGCCCTCTACGCGGCCAAGGAGCAGGGGCGAAACGCCTTCAGTTTCTTCTCGGAGGAATTGAACCGCGAGGCCCATGAGCGCCGCAGGCTTGAGGGGAGCCTCCGTCGGGCCTTTGCCAACGGGGAGTTTTTCCTGGAGTACCAGCCCCAGATCGATCTTCGCAGCGGCCGGGTCTTCAGCTTCGAGGCGCTTCTGCGCTGGCGTGATCCCGAAGGGGAACTCATTCCCCCCGATCGCTTCATCCCGGTGGCCGAAGAGATGGGGCTCATCCGCCGGCTCGGCGAGTGGGTCATGGCGACCGCTTGTCTGCAATGCCGGCAGTGGCAGCGGCCGGGGCTCCCCCCTGTCCGGGTGGCGGTCAACGTGTCGGGGCACCAGTTCAACCAGCCGGGTTTCATCGACATGGTCGACCGGGTCCTGGAGGAGACGGGGCTCGCCCCGGAGCTCCTGGAGCTGGAACTGACCGAGAGCTCCCTCATGGCGGGGGAGCAGGAAACCATCATGACCCTCATCGACCTGAAAGTCCGGGGGATGCATCTCGCCATCGACGACTTCGGCACCGGCTATTCCTCCCTCAGCTACCTCAAGCACTTCCCCATCGACCGCCTCAAGATCGACCGTTCCTTTGTCCGGGACATCGTCAAGGACCTGGACGACCGGGCCATTGTCGAGGCGATCATCGCCATGGCCCATACCCTGGGGCTGCGGGTGCTGGCCGAGGGGGTCGAGCACGAAGATGAGCTGGAACTGCTCCGGGAGCGGGGGTGCGACGAGGTGCAGGGGTTCTACTTTGCGCGCCCCTTGCCGCCGGAGGGCCTTGAGGAGCATCTGAGGGCCCGTTGAGAAATCCCCGTTGTTAACGCCTCTCCCCCATTGTCCCTTTTCCTTGTTTCTGGTTACTCGTCGGCGCTTTTGCAAATTTGCAAATAATGCTGGATTTTTTCATAGTGTATACATACTATGTCCCCTGACTTCGCTGACTTTACAGGATAGGGGATTCTCGTGCACGGCTACCTCTTCGCCTTCATGCATAACCTGAAGCTGCGCTGGAAGATGCTGGTGCTCGTGCTCCCCCTCGTCACGGTGCCCATCGTCGTGGTCGGCGGGGTTATCGGCTACATCTCCACCAAGCAGGCCTACCGTGGGGTCACCCAGACCAGCAAGGACGACCTTGCGCACATGGCCAGCTTCACCATCGACCTCCTCAACTCCCACCACCAGCAGTTTCAGGTCTACAAGCAGGACAAACAGCGAAGCACCAACCTGGAGCTGGCCACCCTCACCAGTCTGGCCTACAACCTGGTGGAGGCCGAACACCGCCAGTACAAGAGCGGCAAGATCGACCTCCACACCGCCAAGGACGAGGCCCGCAAGGCCCTCAAAAGGGTCAACGTGGGGGCCACCGGCTACATCTACGCCATGACCACCAAGGGGGACCTGGAGGTACACATCGCCCAGGAGGGGGAGAACGTCTACGATGAAAAGGACGAGAACGGCCGCCCCTTCATCCGGATCATGTGCGAGAACGCCCTGAAGTCCAAGCCGGGGGAGGTCCTCTACATCGTCTACCCGTGGCGCAACGAGATGCTCGGCGACAAGTATCCCCGCAACAAGGTGGTGGCCTACCGCTATTTCCGGGAGTGGGACTGGATCATCGCCTCCGGCGGCTACCTGGAGGAGACCTACGAAGACGTCGCCTTCGAGCGCCGCTCCTTCCAGGAACTGAAGGACAAGATCAAGAGCAAGAGGGTGGGGCAAACCGGTTACATCTTCTGCATGGATGAAAAGGGGGACTTCACCATCCACCCCACGGAGGAGGGGAAGAATCTCCTCGACGCGGTGGACTCCAGCGGCCATAAATTCATCAAGGAGATGGCGGAGAAAAAGCGGGGATGGATTCGCTACCCCTGGCGCAACCCGGGGGAGAGCCATACGCGGATGAAGATCGTCCGCTACGACTACTTCAAACCGTGGGGATGGATCGTGGCTGTTGGCTCCTACGAGGACGAGTTCTACCGGGAGGCCAACAAGATACGGGGCCGGATCGCGGCCACCATGACGCTGCTGACCATCGCGTCGTGCATCGCGGCCACGGGCCTGGTCTTCCTGGCCGCCAAGGTTCTCACCGATCCCATCAACCACATGATCGAGGTGATCCGCCGGGTGAAGAAGGGGCGGCTCGACGAACAGATGGATGTGGAAACGGGGGACGAGCTCGGCGAGATGGCCGCCGCCTTCAACCGGATGACTTCCATGATCCGCCAGAACAAAGAGATGGAGGCGAGTCTCGCCCAGCAGGGGAAGATGGCGTCCCTCGGCGTCCTCTCCTCGGGGGTGGCCCACGAGATCAACAACCCCCTGGGTGTCATCCTCGGCTATGCCTCCTACATCGAGGGTAAGACCAGCGAGGATGACCCCAACTACAAGTTCATCCACGAGATCAAGCGGGAGAGCAAGCGGTGCAAAAAGATCGTCCAGGATCTCCTCTCCTACGCCCGCACTCCCAAGCCGGTTCTGGAGTGGACCGACGTGAACGACCTCCTGGAGCAGATCGTGGATTTCGCCGCCAACCACACCGACATGCACCACGTGACCATCGTGAAGGATCTCTCCCCCGAGCTGCCGCGCGTCATGGCCGACGGCGACCAGATCCGTCAGGTGGCCATCAACCTGATCCTGAACGCCGGCGCAGCCATGGCCGGGGAAGGTACCCTGACGGTCAAGAGCTTCCTCGACGCCGAGGGGCACATGACCATCGTCTTCAGCGATAACGGCTCGGGGATCCCCCGCGAGGACATGGAGAAGATCTTCGAGCCCTTCTTCACCACCAAGGACAGGGGGACGGGGCTCGGCCTTGCCATCACGAAGCAGATCATCGAGATGCACCACGGCAAGATCAGCATCCTGAGCGAGGTGGGGAAGGGGACCGACGTTATCGTGAAGCTTCCGGTGGACCGGGACGAGCTGTAATGGATTTATCCCACGAATTTTTACCCTAGGGGTTTCGCCGTGTCCGACAAAAAACGCATCATGGTAATCGACAACGAGGAAGGGCTCTGCCGGATGATGGAGGCGGTGCTTCTGGACAGCGGCTACGCCGTGAAGGGGTACACCCGCTCCTTCGAGGCGGTGGAGGAGTTCAAGCCCGGCGACTGGGACCTGGTGGTCTCCGACATCAAGATGCCGGGCATGGACGGGCTGGAGGTGCTCCAGCGGATCAAGGCCAAGGAGCCGACGATTCCGGTTATCATGATCACCGCCTACGCCACGGTGGAGATGTCGATTCAGGCCCTGCGCCGCGGGGCCTACGACATGCTGACCAAGCCCTTCGAGCCCGAGGAACTTCTCTACCGGGTGAAAAACGCCCTCAAGCACACCGAACTCCTGGAGGAGAACCGTGAGCTGCGCGAGGAGCTGGTGGGGAAGTTCCGCTTCGACAACATCATCGGCGCCTCGGACGGGCTCAAGGGGGTTCTGGAGAAGGTGGAGAAGATCGCCATCCGCGACACCTCGGTGCTGATCACCGGCGAGTCGGGGACCGGCAAGGAGCTCATTGCCCAGGCGATCCACTACAACTCGGTCCGCAAGGAGAAGAAGTTCGTGGCCATAAACTGCGGGGCCCTGCCGGAGACGCTTTTGGAGAGCGAACTCTTCGGCTACCGGAAGGGGGCCTTCACCGGCGCCAAGGAGAACCGCCAGGGGCTTCTGGAGGCGGCCGACGGGGGGACCCTGTTTCTCGACGAGGTGGGGAACCTCCCCATGAACGTGCAGAAGACGCTCCTGCGTTTTCTCCAGGAACAGGAGTTCCACCGCATCGGCGACACGAACCCCACCAAGGTGGATGTGCGGATCATTTCGGCCACCAATGCCGATCTCAAGGAGGGGGTCAAGAGCGGCTCCTTCCGCGAAGACCTCTACTATCGCCTCAACGTGGTGAACCTCCATCTCCCGCCGCTGCGGGAACGCAAGGGGGACATCCCGCTTCTGGCTGCCCACTTCATCGCCCTGCAGAACAAGAAGTTCGTCACCGCCATCAAGGGGCTCGCCCACGATGCCCTGGAGGCGGCCGTGGGCTATGCCTGGCCCGGCAACATCCGCCAGCTCAGGAACGTGATCGAGGCCTGCACCGCCATGGAAAACGGCGACTACATCACCCTCCCGGTTCTCTCCCAGTTCATCGAGCTTCCCGAGATCCAGGACGAGCAGGCCGCCGATGTTGAGGGAGAGGAGGGAGATTACGCCCGGGCCCTTTCCCGCTTCGAAATGGACTACATCCGTGGGCTGTTGCGCAAGAACCGCGGCAACGTGGAGGCCGCCGCCCGGGAGGCGGGGATGAACATGGCCACCATCTACCGGAAGATGAAAAAGTATAACCTGAGGCGGGAGGAGTCTCCCTAGGATACTTCCGCGCCCTCGCATTTCTGCAAAATGCCCTCACATCCCTCTCGCACCCCTGCGAGGATGCAGTTCTGAATCTGATAAGTATCCAGAATGTTTGAGTTTTGAGTTGTCGGGTTCGGTTCCCATGACTACGGTTCTCGGGAACGGGACAACCCACCTCCTTGCACACCTGCAAAAACAGCGTTCGAAATCTCCCCGACCCACCCTCCCCGTTTTGAAGAGTATTCGCTCGTAATTATCTGTAATCACTGGATTAATTTATTTCTGAAAATATTTTCACCGAGTTGGTATACAGGTTGCTCTTACCATAATCAGTTACTCCTTCGAAAGCATGGGTCGGAGCCGGGGATGGTGACGACCAGATGAGCCGGCCCCCCTCCCATGCACGGCAACAATAACCAACACGGTTTAGCAATAGAGGTTTCCATGAAGGACGGAATTGTCTGCCCCTTCTACGGCAAAAGCGATGATACCTGCGACGTGGGGTGCGGCTACATATCTCCCTACGACGTCAATATGATCATCAAGTTCTGCAGCTGCCGGTACCGCGAATGCATGAAGTACCAGGAGCTGGCGGAGCGGTTTCCCCATGAGGTACTTACACCGGTAAAGTGTTGAGCAATAAAAGGAGGCTGTCATGCTGTACAACCTGAGTCTGCACCTTGAAGGCCCGTATATCCTGTATGCCCTGACGATCGTAGCTGCCTTAACGGTTATTTCTTTGGTAAAGGAGAAGAGAGATGAGCGAAAGAGAGCTTGAACTGCTGGCTAGAATCGAGCAACTGGAGCGTCACACCTGGCGCAACAGCTCCATCCTCCGTGCGGTCGCCATGGTGGCCGGCACCGCCATGATCGGGATCATCGTCGCCTCGGGTGTTGTGGGCGGCGGCCACGGCAGCCACTGGACCGGCCCGGCCTGGAACACCATGTGGCTCTATGGATTGTTTGCCGCCAATGCCGTCTCCATGTTCTGGACGACGCACAAGGACTAGAGAGGGGACAGCCATGCCAATGTCAATCAAGAACGCAATCCTGCTCCTCGTCGTGGTAGCACTCTGCGCCGCCTTCAGCATGAGGATGTTCCAGGGACTCGACGAAATGATGGGCGACCAGTACTGGATCGTCGACACCACTCAGGGAGACCACGGGTGGTACGCCATGGGGCTTCTTCCCCATGTGAAGACGGTGGCCAAGGATGTGGTCAAGGCCGCAAACACCGACGCAGACCCCGCCAACAATTACGAAATCTATGCCCAGGCAGGCGATTTCGCCGGCAACTCGGTCTACGGGATCTGCTACGGCATTCCCCTTATCATGTACCTGATATGGTTCGCCTTCATACTCGGCTTTCCCGACCGGGTCGACCCGTATCTGTTGCCGCGCAAGATATTCACCCTTGCCGTCATCACCACCTGTTCGATTATCGTGAACCTCTTCCTGATGCGGATCACCGCCGACTTCGCCACCGACCCCATGGCGCGTATCGCCAACGTGGCGGGGAATCATGCATCGCTTCTGTTCCACAATGCCGGCATCTGGTTCGCCATCCTCTTCTCGGCCCTGGGAACCCATGCCCATTCCGCCCAGGAAACGTCAGCCCCCGACAGCCGCCAGTGGCAGACCCAGGCCAACGAGAAGTTCTCCTGGATGTTCATCCTCCTGGGCGCCGTGACCGTGCTTGAACTCTTCCTGGTCAAGAACAAGCTTGCCCTCTCCGACGCGGCGGTCGACTACTCGGTCTGGATTATCTGGGTGGTTATCTTCATGCGGATGTTCGGCTTTTCCCCCAAGTATTGGATCAAGCGCGGCCGCGGCCTCGGCATCATGTTCGTCGGCACCGCCCTGACCCTTGTTGCCTTCTACTTCCTGGAGCGGTTCACGGGGACTCTCGGCGCGGGCTTCGCCTCCCCGATTCTGGCCAAGGCCCTTGGCGTGGAGAACCAGAACATCGGCCTCTCTCTCATGATCTCCATCTACCTGATCTTCTGGATGGAATTCTCCGCGGCAATCCGGATGAACGGCCCGGCAAAGAAGGCGGTGGAGCAGAAGCACTGAAATCGGGGACCCGGGACCGGGGACCAGAATTCATAAAGCAAAGAGGCGGCGGGATATCCCGTCGCCTCTTTGCTTTTCTGCGCTTCCCACTGCGTGTTTCTACCGGTGCTCCACGACCACCTGCATCCCTTCCAGTTCTTCCTCAAGGGTGGTAATGAGCCGTTCCACCATCTCCCGGTAGTCGCCGGGAAGCTCCTCGACACCCCGCAGCGCCGTGTCAAGGCGCCGGGCCGCGCCGAGGGCCGCCTTCAGGGGAACTGACGGGTCGCTCACGGGCTCTTCCCGGGTTTTCGCCACCTCCCGGAACTGCTTCAGCACTGTGGGGTGGCTCCGTTCCTGCTCCACGATGCTCTTTCGCAGGCCGGCGTACTCCTCGTCGGAGAATCCCTTCTCCTCCCGGGCCTGGCGCAGGAGATCGACGGAGCGGTAGTCGGGGAAGGGGCGGGGCTCTTCCCGTCGGGCCATGAGCTCCGGCTCGTTCTTTTCCATGAAGCGGTAGGCAAGAGTCAGCTTCTGGGCCGTTTCCTTCTTGATCCTGATCTCCTTCGAGCAGTAGTCCTCGAAGCTCCCGTACCCCCACTCCCGGTAGAGGCTGCGGGAGCTTACCGACAGGAGCCGGTCCCCCAGTTCCACCCACGAAGATTTGAAG
This sequence comes from Geobacter sp., assembly GCF_030834625.1. Taxonomy (NCBI): domain Bacteria; kingdom Pseudomonadati; phylum Thermodesulfobacteriota; class Desulfuromonadia; order Geobacterales; family Geobacteraceae; genus Geobacter; species Geobacter sp. The sequence continues at coordinate 44,238 of NZ_JAUQXO010000013.1, read as the reverse complement.
CGTTTGGCGGTTTCCAGCACCTGGAAGCGCTCCGACGAGGGGTCCAGTTCCTCCATGATGCGTTCGATGATGCGTTCTCCCGATGACTTGGGGATGTCGGTCATGATTGGTTCTCCTTGTTCGGTTCTTTTCCGAGTGATACCACAGAACTCGTCCCTCACCAACGGCAGAATGCGGGGCACCATGTTTTTGCCTTGGCTGGCGGAAATGGTTCGGAGTACAATTCAAAAGTTTATTATCGATTACCACTAAACGAGGGAGTTCCCATTGATGAAAAAACTGAAGATCCTCATGGCCGCATCCGAATGCGTCCCCTTCGCCAAGGAAGGGGGGCTTGCCGACGTGGTGGGGGTGCTGCCGAAGCACCTGGCCCGCATGGGGCACGACGTGCGGGTGGTGATGCCCCGCTACAAGAGGGTGGATCGGGAGCGCTACGGACTGAAGGAGCTACCCGGCGTGCTCGTGGTCCCCATGGGGATTATCGGCAACCAGTACTGCGGTGTCTGGGAAGGTCGGATTCCGGGAAGCGACGTGCCGGTCTATTTCCTGGAGCACGAGGGATACTACGGCCGCGACGGCCTCTACGAGGTGAACAACGAGGGGTTCCTCGACAACGACAACCGCTTCGTCTTCCTCTCCAAGGCGGCCCTGGAACTGCCGAAGATGATCGGCTTCGAGCCCGACCTCATTCACGCCCACGACTGGCATACGGCGGCCATCCCCGTACTCGTGAACACCACTTACGCCACCGACCCCTACGTGGGGAGAAAGGCCACGGTCCTCACCGTCCACAACATGCAGCACCAGGGTAACTTCTACGAGGGGCTCATGGACGTGCTCGGCATCGGGTGGGAGCACTTCACCTTCCTGGGGCTGGAGAAGGACGGGGAAGTGAACCTTCTCAAGGGGGGGCTCTACCACGCCACGGTCCTCAACACGGTGAGCGAGGGGTATGCCCGGGAGATGCAGACCCCCGCCTACGGCTGGGGGCTCGACGGGGTGGTGCGGGGGCGGGCCGCCGACCTCTACGGCATCCTGAACGGGGTCGACTACGACGACTGGAACCCGGAGATCGACACCCACATCGCGGCCCGCTACTCGGCTGCCGACCTCTCGGGGAAAAAGCTCTGCAAGCGGGATCTTCAGCGGACCTTCGGCCTCCCGGAACGGGACGATGTCCCTCTCTTCGGCCTAGTATCGCGCCTCGTGAAGCAGAAAGGGGTCGACATTCTGGCCGAGGCGATTCACCGCATCCTGGCCCTCGATGTCCAGTTCGTCATGCTCGGGGCCGGCGAGCCCTGGACCCACTTCTACTTCGGCGACATCAGGAACGCCTACCCCGAAAAGTTCAACCTCTCCGTGGGGTACAACAACCCACTCTCCCACCAGATCGAGGCGGGGTCCGACTTCTTCCTCATGCCGAGCGCCTTCGAGCCGTGCGGCCTCAACCAGATGTATTCGCTTCGCTACGGCACCCTCCCCATCGTCCGGGCCACGGGGGGGCTTGACGACAGCGTGGAAAACTTCGACGAGAAGACCCTCACCGGCACCGGTTTCAAGTTCTGGAGCCATGACGCCGGGGCGTTCAGCGACACCGTCGGCTGGGCGGTCCACACCTGGTATAACCGCAAGGACGCCATGGAAAAGCTCATTGCCAATGCCATGGCCAAGCGCTTCACCTGGGAGGACGCGGCGGACAAGTACGAGGAGCTCTACGGCCGGGCCCTCCGCAAGCGCCTGGGTGAGGGGGTGTTCGCCCGGCAGTACGGGCAGCAATGAAAAAGGGGGAGGCAATGACGCCTCCCCCCCTGTTTCTCTTCAAATTTTTTCCTTCAGCCTACTTCTTGTGGCACTCGCCGCATTTCTGCGGACCCTTCGCCATCTCCTTGTGACAGCCGATACAGGTCTTGTGGGCCCAGTCCTTGCCCATTCCGGCGATTTTGCCGCCGGCCTCAGACTCGTGACAGGCCTTGCAGTCGCCCTTGACACCCTTGTGCTTGGCATGCTCGAAGGTTACGTTTCCGTTCTTCGCCTCCAGGACAACCACTTTGTCGTGGGCCAGGGCGCCGGCGGCGCAAAACAGGGTGAGGGCAGCTGCTGCGATAATGCTTTTCATGGGTCTCTCCTTTCGACGGTTGAACAATGCTGCAGACAGTTTACCGGGTAAGGGACCGATTGCAAGCGGTCACTCCTCTCTGTAATAGCTGTTCACCCGGTCGAAGAGCCGGTGGCGGTCAGTCCCGGTACCGTTTCAGCAGATCCCCGTATGCCTCGATGCGCCTGTCCCGAAGGAAGGGCCAGATGCGGCGCACCGCCTCGCTGCGGGCCAGATCAACCTCGGCAATGAGGAGTTCCTCGTGGCTGTTGCCGGCCTGGGCGATGATCTCCCCCTGGGGGCCGGCCACGAAACTGGAACCCCAGAACTGGCTCCCCGGCAGGACTCCTGACGGGTCGGGCTCATGGCCGACCCGGTTCACGCTCACCACCGGGATGCCGTTGGCCACGGCGTGGGCCCGCTGGATGGTGATCCACGCCTCCTTCTGGCGGACCTTCTCCTCGTCTTCGTCCCGGGGGTCCCAGCCGATGGCGGTGGGGTAGATGAGGATCTCAGCCCCGGCAAGGGCCATGAGGCGGGCCGCCTCGGGATACCACTGGTCCCAGCAGACGAGTACACCCAGTTTCCCCACCGAGGTCCTGATCGGCTCGAACCCCAGGTCGCCGGGGGTGAAGTAGAACTTCTCGTAGTAGCCGGGGTCGTCGGGGATGTGCATCTTGCGGTATGTGCCGGCGATGGTCCCGTCCTTTTCGAAAACTACGGCGGTATTGTGGTAGAGCCCCGGCGCCCGCTTCTCGAAGAGGGACGAGACGAGCACCACCCCGAATTCCTTCGCCACGCCGCCCAGGAGTTCGGTGGTGGGGCCGGGGATATCCTCGGCCAGATCGAAGTGACCGGTGTCCTCATTCTGGCAGAAATAGGGGCCGCAGTGGAGCTCCTGGAGCACCACGAGCTTCGCCCCGAGGGCGCTTGCCTTGCGGATGTTCTCGATGCTCTTGGCCAAGTTCAGGTCCTTGTCGGCGGTGCAGCTCTGCTGCACGAGGCCGACGGTCAAACTCTTCATGAAAGCACTCCTTTGGGAATCTGCATGGTCACGCAGTGCAGCGACCCGTGCTGAAGGATGAGGGGACGGCAGTCGATGTCGATGATCTCCCGGCCCGGGAACGCCTGGCCGATGGCCGACAGAGCCCCTTCGTCGCCGGGGTCGTCGTAGGTGGGGACGAGGACGGCGCCATTGATGACCAGATAGTTGGCGTAGGTGGCCGGGAGTCGCTCTCCTTCATCATCGTGGCAGGCCCGGGGCCAGGGAAGGGGAATCAGGCGGTAGGGATTCCCCTCCCGGGTCCTGAGGGCGTGCAGCTCCTTTTCCATCAGGAAGAGGGACGTGTAGTGCTCGTCAGAGGCGTCGTCGCACCGGACATAAAGGATAGTGTCGTCGGGGGCGAGCCGGGCCAGGGTGTCGATGTGGGAATCGGTGTCGTCGCCGGCCAGGTATCCGTTTTCCAGCCAGAGGACCCGGTTGGCACCCAGTTTTTCTCCAAGAGCCGCCTCGATCTCTTCCCGCGACAGATGGGGGTTGCGGTTCGGGTTCAGGAGGCACTCGGCGGTGGTGAGGATCGTTCCCTTCCCGTCGCTCTCGATGCTCCCCCCCTCCATGATGAGGCCCACGGTCTCCATTGGAATTGAGCCGAATGCCCCGGCCCGGTGGAGTCGGCCGGTGATAAGGTTGTCCTGGTCGGCGGCAAACTTGAGCCCCCAGCCGTTGAAGCCGAAGTCGAGGAGCACAGGGCTGCCGTCCCGCTCCACGGTCAGGGGGCCGAAATCCCGGGCCCAGGTGTCGTTGGCGGGGATTTCCTCGATCCGCACCCGCTCCATCCGTGCTCCCACGGCGGAGAGGATGGCGGCGGTCCGTTCTCCATCGGCAGCCACCACCAGCGCTGTTTCAAAGCGTGTAATCTCTTTGACGATCTGGGCGAAAACCAGTTCCACCATGGGAAGCCAGGGGAGCCAGTCGCTCTCGGCGTGGGGCCAGGCGAGGAGGACACCGTCCTGCTCCTCCCATTCGGCGGGGAGACGTGTGATCATGCAGTTCCCTTCCGGGCAATCAAGGATAAAAACAATAAATCCTATAAAAAATGGTCTGAAAATACAACGGATGATTTTGTCCGCCGGTTGTCGACACTGTATTTTGGTTAGCGCTGATTATTGGGGGAACGGATCCCGCGGGGGTCACAGGCTGAAGAAGAAGGTGGCCCCTTTTCCCTTTTCCCCTTCGGCCCAGATCCGTCCGTTGTGGCGCTGGATGATTCGTGCCACGGTCGCGAGGCCGATCCCTTCTCCCCTGAAGGGGGCCCCGGAGTCGAGGCGCGCGAAGGGGGCGAAGAGCCTGTCGACGTCGGCCATGTCGAAGCCGACCCCGTTGTCACGCACAAAGTATGCGGGTCTTCCCTCGTGCTTGGTCACGCCGAACTCGATCCGGGCCTCCTCCCGAGTGCCGGTGTATTTCCAGGCGTTGCCGAGGAGGTTGTCGAGCGCCACGCGCAGCAGGCGGGAGTCGCCGTGGGCCGTTATGCCGTCGGCGACGACGAAGGTCACCAGGCGCTCCGGTTCCTTGAGCCGGCATGCCGCGGCCACTGCGCGGGCCATGGCGCTCAGGTCCACGGTCTCGGGGCGTAGATCGCTGCGTGCGATGCGGGCGAAATCGAGCAGGGTGCCGATGAGCTCGTCCATGCGCAGGGTTTCGTGGTGGATGTCGTCCATGAATTCCCGGCATTTGGGCTCAAATCCAGGCCCGTAGAGTTCGAGGACGACCTGGGCAAGGCTGTTGATGTTCGTGAGGGGACCCCGCAGGTCGTGGGAGACCGTGTAGCTGAAGGACTCCAGTTCCCGGTTCGCGGCTTCCAGTTCCCGGTTCACCGACTCCAGCTGTTCCACCGTCGCTTCGAGTTCACAGTTGATTTCTTCCAGCTCCCGGGCGCGCTCCGTGAGCTCGGCGTTGAGGATTTCCACCTCCCGCTCGGCCCGCCTCCGTGCGGTGACGTCCCGCACGATACTCAGGAGGCACTTCTCGTCGTTCAGCTCGATCCCCACCGCGGAATAGAGCCCTTCGATGGTTTCGCCACTTTTCCCCCGGAGGATGATTTCCCAGTTGATTACCTTCTCGCCTGCCTCGGTGGTCCGCACGACCTCGTTCCGCTGGTCCTGGTCGACCCAAATGCCCATTTCACGGGAGGTGCGGCCGAGCACCTCTTCGCGCCGCCACCCCACGGTTTTCTCGAAGGCCTCGTTCACCTCCAGGTACCGCCCGTCCGACAGGGTGGTGATGATCATGATGGTCGGCGCGGTCTGGAACGCCTTGGCGAACTTCTCCTCCGACTGCCGAAGGGTGTTTTCGATCTTCATTCTCCCGGTGATGTCCCGGAAAAAAACCGACAACCCGTCGCCGGCCGGGTAAGCGCGGACGTCGAACCAGCGCCCCAGGGGGGGGTAATACTCTTCGAAGGAGACCGACTTCTTCTCCGAAACCGCCCGGTGGTACTGCTCATGAAAGGTCGAGCCCACCGCTTCGGGAAACATGGTCCAGACGTTCCTGCCGATCAGTTCGTCACGGCGCCTGTTGAGAAGCCGTTCCGCCTCCTCGTTCACGTAGGTGAAGTTCCAGCCATGGTCAAGGGCGAAGAAGGCATCGGTGATGCTCTCCATGATGGAGGAGATGCGCTGGTGCGATTCCCTCAGGGCTTTCTCGCTCTCCGTCAGTTCCCGGAAAAGGAGCTCGTAGGGGCGCGTCAGGCTCGTTTCGACCGTTCCCTTGTAGATCAGGAAGACCGCCGCCACCTTGAAGAGGTGTCCCACCAGGTTGCTGAGGCCGTAGACATCCACGTAGAAGGTGAATGCCAGCTCGGCCACGACCATGAGCGCGATGGCGGTGGAGAGGAGGTTCACGATGCGCCCGTCGAAGGCCGCGCGCTTTTTTCTCAGGAGGAGAAGCGCGGCAACGAGGGTCAGCGAAATGAGGTACTCGCTCACTATTTTGCAGGGGGTAAGGCCTACCCCCTCCACGAAGCAGGGGGGAAAGATCCCCCCGAAGATGGACGCAACGAGGGCGGCCGTTACGGCCAGGTAAGCCGCCAGCGTGGCCCGGGGCCAGAGCCGGCGTCCTATGCAGAGCGGCGCCACCAGGAGCGAGATGCTCTGGAGGTACCGGGCGGCGATCCAGAGCTGGGTCGGGAGGTTGGCGTCGTTGCCGGGAAAGACCCCCATCCCCTTGTAGGCCAGGGTGTGGAGGAGGTCGATACCTCCTACGCAGAGATGGGCAATGCCGATGAAGAGAAGGTAGGGGCTGGTGGGGAAGCGGCGGGAGTTCCAGGCGATGACGAAGATCCCCCCCGACACCAGTACCGAGAACATTTCCACCAGGGCGTGGAAGAGGAGAAAATTGAGGCGGCTTGTCACCCAGAGACCGGCGAGCATTCCCGTCGTTACCGCTACAACGGGCCAGGAGATGGTGGTCTTATCGGTCATGGGTGGGTCCCGTGTGGTTGTTTCAGGGGGTGTCGATGATACGCTGGAGCGTACGAAAGGTGCCGTAAAGTATACCGGCATGCCTCTGCGGCGAGCAACAGGTATTTTCCCTTGCCCTGGCGAGCAAAGAATGGCTGTTGCATCGACGCGGTACGGTGGGTATGCTTGAACGAGGTTACCGGAGGTCTTCCCATGCCCTATCCCGAGACGACCAATCTCCCCTTCAATGCCACGGTCGTTGCCCATGGCTTTGTTCCTGCTCCACCCGATGCAGCGGATGACGAAGGCCCTGCAGTATGGGCAGTTCTCCGGGGAAACGCCCTCGTGGTTCAGGAGCATGACGGTACCTTTGCCCTTCCCGAGGGTGAGCGGCCGCCATGGCTCCCCGCCGATCGGGAGACACTTGCCATAGGCCGCTGGCACGGACGTCCCCTCCGGACCGCCCGGATATCGACTCAGGATCCGCTTCCTACCCCCTTCGTGGCCGAGCCCTTCAATGCAACGGGGGAGCGTCTCGACGACGCCACCCTCACCCTTGGCGGCATTGCCCAGCAGGTTCTCCACTGGGAGCGCGACAGCCGCTTCTGTTCCCGCTGCGGGAGCCCCCAGGAGCGGCTGTCCGCCAGTTGGGGTAAGCGTTGCGCCGGGTGCGGCGCCGAGCATTTTCCCCACATTCATCCCTGCGCAATCGTCCTCGTGAAGCGGGGGGACGAGTTTCTCCTGGCCCGCAAGCCCGAATGGGCGCCGGGGCGCTACGGGCTCGTGGCGGGGTTCCTCGACTTCGGCGAATCCCTGGAGGAGTGCGTCCGCCGCGAGGTGCGGGAAGAAACCGGTTTGGAGATCAGCGGCATCCGCTACGTGGGGAGCCAGTGCTGGCCCTTCCCGAGCCAGCTCATGGCCGGCTTTGTGGCCGAGTACGCCGGGGGCGAGATCCGCGTCGATCCCACCGAACTGGAGGATGCCCGCTGGTTTAGCGCCGTCGCCATGCCGGCGTCGATCCCGCCTCGGCGCAGCATTGCCCGGTGGATTATTGATCGCTTCGCGATTGGAGACCGGGAAAACCCATAATTCCATTCATATCAAGGAGGATTGCCGTGTCATTTGTTTCCGCACTCTGTCGTCTGGCCATTGCCCTCTGGGTGGGGGGCGCCGCCCTCTTCACCTTCGTGCTCACCCCCACCATCTTCAAGACCGAAACCCGCGATGTGGCCGGCCGCATCGTCGGCTACCTCTTTCCCGGCTATTTCCGCTGGGGGCTGGCCTGCGGTGCCGTCGCCCTCGTCGCGCTCCTGATCGTGCGGGGAAAGAACTGGGTTCCGGCTGCGGCCCTCCTGGTCGTGATGCTCGCCGTCACCGCGTTCCAGGCCTTTCACGTTGAGCCGAAAGCTGCTCTCATCAAACAGCAGATCCCCTCCTTCGAGACCACCCCCAAGGATCATCCCATGCGCCGGGAGTTCTCCAAGCTCCACGGCATCTCCGCCGTCTGCAATCTGTCGGTCATCGCCGGCGGAGTGGTGCTGGTGATTTTGCTCTGACATCCTCGTCCCTTTACTTGGTACCTCCAGAGCCGTTTCCGCTGATGCGGGAGCGGCTTTATTATGTGAAGAACAATTTTTCTCTCAAGTATTCGGTTCTTTTGCCGATAACTCCCTTGTATACGGCGTGATTTGGCCCGATGCGCAACGCTTTGTGGGGAAGTTCCGTGAAAGGAGGAAAGGGAGTTATGGGGAAAAAGGTTTTGAGTCGATTTGCGATGGGATGTGCGGCGGGGGTACTGCTGGTGGCTGCCGGGTGCGGCGGCGGTGGCGGTGGCGGGAGTTCCGTGACTCCCACGAGCGTAAGCGGGGTCGTTGCCGACGGCTATCTGGTGGGGGCTGAGGTTTTTCTGGACAAGGACGGCGACAAGGTCTGGGGTGCCGATGAGCCCAAGGCCACCACGGGCACCGGCGGTGCGTATACCCTCGCAGGGGTCAGTGCCGCCGACATCGCGGCCTATCCGATCGTGGTCCGGGTTCCCGCTGACGCTGTTGACGCGGATACGGGTGCACCGGTCGGCAAGGAATACCTCATGTCGGCCCCGCCGGGAGAGCCGGAGTTCGTGAGCCCCCTGACCACCCTCGTTCATAACCAGCTTGAGGAGAACCCTGCCCTCGGCGTGAGCGCCGCCGTGGAGGCGGTCAAGTCCCAGCTCGGCATGACCGGCAACAATGTTGACCTCTTCAAGGATTACGTGGCCCAAAAGGTGGAGGCAGCCAGTTCTGACGACAGAGACAACTACGCCAAGGCCCATGAGATCGCCAAGGTGGTGGCGGCGGTCGTCAAAGACAACCTGGAGGTGGTCGGCACCTCGGCTGAAGCCAACACTGCCCTCAAGGTGGCGCTTGCGCAGGTTACCGAAAATCTCCCTCTCATCGTGGGGCAGGTGACCGAGGCGATCGCGGCGGCCGAGGTTAATCAGGTTCCCGTTGACGTTGATGGGATTTTGCAGAACCTGGCCGGTCAGGTCATCATCGACCCGGGTGTGCTCGAGGCGGTCATCGCCGAACAGGAGCAGAAGGCCCCTGCCGTTTCCAGTTCCTTCAAGGACGCCCTTGCCGGCGACGGTTTCTACTGGTTCGACGAAATGTACGATGACATGTACGGTCCGACCTATGAATATGGCATCGTCAAGCTTGGGACCGCGAGCGGGTCGGATTTCCCCCTTTCCGAGCAGTTTTTCCGCCTGAACGGGGGAGTCTGGGGCCCGGGTGAGTCCTCCGACACTGAGTACGTCCTGGTTTCGGGCAACTGGATTGCGGAAAGCGATTCCGCTGAAGCCGGAACCGTTACGTTCGCCGCCGACGGCAGTGCCATCTGGACCCGCACCGAGAGCCAGCTTAAAGAGAAGATCGTTGTCAGCGCCATGGATATGAAGGATAAACCGATCATGCTCCCGGGTAATGATGGAATGATCGATTCCGGCACGAACTATCCTGCAGGGTCCATCCTCTACAAAATGGTCTTCACGCCGCTGCAGGATGTTTACAGTTTCATGGAGGACAGTGCCCAATTCCCAAGCTTCACGAACCTTAATGACTTTATGGCTGCCTACACGGCGGAAGGAAACTACAGAATCGTGATGGGGGAAAACTTCGGCTTCCAGTTCGGTGCCCAAACCGCCCAGGACGCGGGGGAGGTGAAATTCTATCTTAATCCGTTCGCACCCCCACAGGACCTGAATGGTCCGACGCTCTTGCCTCTTACCGGAAGCTGGAAGAGGAACCTTGTGTATGGCCAGACCATTCTGACCGTCACGGTGCCGGCCGGATACAAGCAGCAGTACATAGACATGGACATGAACGAAGAGCTGATTTTCTTCGTCCATAATGGCGGCATCCAGCAGGGGCATGTGGAATATGCCAACGTTCCTCAAATAGAGGAAGGAATGAATTTCAACAAGACTGCTTTTGACGCCTTCATGGCGGCATGGAGCAGCGTACAGCGATAACGCAAGCGCTCCTCATGATCAACGCCCCTCCGGTATCCGCCGGAGGGGCGTTCCTGTCTGCGGGAATTTGTCCGCCGTTCCTTCCTCCGCATCTGCTATACTTTCTCCCCATGGACACCACGACTGACATCCCCCGCTACCCCGCGACGCGCCCCTTGGCCCTCGCCCACAAGCCCCTGCTCGACCCCCTCTTTGCCGTGCTTCAGCCCCGGGTCTCGGAGCTCACCTTTGCCAACCTCTACCTCTTCCGGGAGGCCCACGCCTACCGGCTCACCCTGGTGGAGGACTCCACCGTGGTGCTCGGGCAGGGGTACGGCGGCGAGGAGTATTTCCTTCCCCCCCTGGGCGGCGACGTGGCCGGCGTCCTCCGGCTGCTCCTGGAAAGGGGGATGACCCTCTACGGGGCCGACGAGCCCTTTGCTGCCCGGTATCTGGCGGGCGAAGGGGTGGTTGTCGAGGAAGACCGGGACGCCTTCGACTACCTCCACCTCAGGAAGGAGCTGGCGGAACTCCCCGGCAACCGGTTTCACAAGAAGAAGAACCGGATCAACTATTTTATTGTGCGACATTCCTTCAGCGTGGCGGTTTACGGTGCGACCCACCGGGAGGGATGTCTGGCGCTTCTCGGCGAGTGGCGCCGGGTTCGCGGCGGCATCGACAGCCCGTCCCTGGAGCTGGAGACGAAGGCGGCGGCGGAGGCCCTTCTGCTGACGGACCGCCTCGGCCTTGAAGGGGTGGTGGTGCTCGTGGAGGGGAGGGTGGCGGCCTTTGCCCTTGGCGAGCGGTTGAACCGCGACACGGCGGTCTGCCACTTCGAGAAGGCCGATCCCTTCATGGAGGGGGTTTCCCAACTGGTGGACCGGGAGTTCAACCGGCTCCTCTTCGCCGACTGCACCTACACAAACCGGGAACAGGACCTGGGGGAGCCGGGGCTGCGGGCGGCGAAGCTGTCGTACCACCCGGTGGAACTGGTGAAAAAGTTCCGGGCGCGCCGGGCGTGAACGGCGTGAACGACGATCTCCGCCGCCACTACGAGCGCTATCCCTATCCCCGTTATCCGTTCCTTGCCTCGGTCCGCCCCTTCGACACCTATGCCCTTAATCTGGACGCCCTCCATGCCTGTTTCAACGGTGCGCTCCCCAGCAGCCATGCCCGACGCATCCTCCTGGCGGGGTGCGGGAGTTTTTCCCCGTATCCGACCTCCGTGGCCAACCCCGGCGTCCCTATCACCGCCCTGGACCTTTCAGCCGCGAACCTGCGGCGGGCGCGGCTCCATTGCCTTCTCCACGGCCGGGCCGGCATTACCTTCGAGCGGGGGGACATCCTGAACCCGGCGTCAGCTTCGGGGGAGTACGGCTTCATCGACTCCTTCGGGGTCATCCATCACCTGGCGGACCCTCTGGAAGGTCTGCGCGCCCTGGAGAGGCGGCTGGCGCCGGGGGGGATCCTGCGGCTCATGGTCTACAGCCGGGGGGCGCGGAGAGGGGCCGAGTCGATCCGCAAGGCCCTGCGGCTTCTGGGGATCGGTGACGTGGCCGGAGTGAAGCGGCTCATGGGGCGGGCGCCGGCGGGGTCCCGTTTCCGGCAGTACGTGGATGCCTCGGATGAGGCCGCCTTCGATGCCGGCATCGCCGACGCCTTCCTCCACCCCCGGGCCCGCACCTACCGCATCGACGATTTCATGGCGCTGGTGGGGGAGACGGGGCTCACCTCCCTCATGTTTACCCACGCCGGCGCCCTCCTCCCGTTGCCAGAGGAGGTGGCGCGACTGCGGACCCTTGAGCGCGACGGGGAGGAAACACCAAACTTCATCCTCTACCTGGGGCGCCAACCCCGGGGGGGATGCGGCCTTTCCTCCGATGCCCGCCTCATGCTCAACCCGGCGCTCCGTAAGGCGGTAGCACCCCTCCGCCTGGCGCCGGTTGTGATCCAGCCGCGGCTCGGCCGGCCCAATCCCTGCCTCGGTTTTGCCGAAAAACGGTTCCTGCGCCGTTTCGTCAGTCCCGTCCCCGTGGCCTCCCTCACTCCAGACGAGCGGGAACGGGCGCGCCCCTTTCTCGATGCCCTGTTTCTGGTGGCGTTTCGGTAGAAAACGGGACGGTATTTGGAATAACACGGAGCAACGGAGCACACGGAGGAAAACCAGAATAATCCTTCGAAAGATAAGAACTGCATCCAGCGGATCAGTTACTGTCTTGAATTACTGCTTTGATTTCTCCGTTGCTCGGTTGCTCCGTGTTTCAGATGCTTTTTAAGGCTTAACGGTTGACACGGCCGGCGGGGGACGGTATCAATAACCCCGTCCGAACCGGACCACCGATCACATCGTTTCAAGGAGCATCCCATGTCAGACTTCTGTCCCTGCGGCACCGGCCGCCCCTACGCCGACTGCTGCGAGCCGTTCATTACGGGGAAACGCCCCCCCCTCACCGCCGAGGAGCTCATGCGCTCCCGCTACTCCGCTTACACCAGGGTGGAGACCGGCTACATCCTCCAAACCACCCACCCGGACCACCGGGGGGACTTCGACGAGAAGGGGACCCGCGAGTGGGCCGAGAGCTCCCAGTGGGAGGGGTTGGAGATCGTCAACACCGCCGGCGGCGGCCCCGATGATACGGAGGGAAAGGTGGAGTTCATCGCCCGGTACCGGGACCGGGACGTGCGGCGGACCCACCACGAACTGGCCGATTTCAGAAAGCTCGACGGCGTCTGGTACTTCACCGACGGCGTCGGCGTAAAGCCCGCCCCGGCCACCAGCGTCAAGGTGGGGCGCAACGACCCCTGCACCTGCGGCAGCGGCCAGAAGTACAAGAAGTGCTGCGGTAAGTAGGCGGGGAAACCATGCCCCGGTTCTGCAGTGACCTCCCGCCCGCCGAGCTCCTCCAGGGGATCGACCAGTTCAATGCCGGTGAATGGTTTGCCTGTCACGAAACGCTGGAGGAACTCTGGGCCGGGGAACAGGGCGACGCACGCCACCTTTACCAGGGGATTCTTCAGCTGGCGGTGGCGCTCCACCACTGGCGGGAGGGAAACTTCCGGGGTGCCATGGTCCTCCTCGGCTCTGCCGAAGAGCTGTTGACCTGCGTGGAGCCCGTCTGCCAGGGGATCGACGTGGCGGCGCTCCGCCAGGACACCGGACGGCTCCGGGAGGCCCTCGAAGCCCTCGGACCCGAGGGAATGGGGGAGCTGGACCCTGCTGTCATCCCGCAGTTTCGGCTCCGGTCGGGGTGAGCGTCACCCGGCCTGCATTCCTCCCAAAAGCATCCTCCAGTTCCTTCCTGAGAAGCTCCTCCATCCCCCGGTACTTGGGTGAGAAGTGAAAGGGGATCACCCGCGCCGCCCCTGCCTCCCGGGCCAGCTCCCCTGCCTGGCGGGCGGTCAGGTGACCCCGCTGCCGCGCCCGCTCATCCTCAGCGTGGAGGAAGGTCGCCTCGATGAAGAGGTAATCGGCCCCCCGCGCCAGGTCCACGATCCGCGCCCTGTTCTCCGGGGTGAAGCCCGCGTCGGTCACGTAGACGACCCGCTGCCCCGGCGCGATTCCCACCAGACGCTCCCGCAGCTCCCCCAGGGGGTATATCCGCTCCCGCACCACGCTGCCATCCCGCCACCAGGCCCTGAAGGGAATGTCGTCACCTTCTCCCCGCAGGATCGCCTTCTTCAGCGCCCTTAACCACTCTCCCGTGGGGAGCCCCATCTCAGCCAGGCGGTTCTTGCGGATGTTCACGTGCAGCTTCTCCTCCAGGGCGAAGGCGAGGCAGGGGGTGCCGTGGTCCAGGAAAGCGGTCCGCACCCGAAATGTCTCCTCGTCCATGAGAATGCCCCCGGCGATTGTTCCCCACCGCTCGTTCTCAGGCACAAACTCCCGCCGGCAGTGGAATTCCACCGTCCTGACCCCGCAGCCCGGCGCCAGTTCCGTGGCCTCCACCGTGAAGTCGGTGGGGTAGCTTTCCACCAGGTTCCAGGTGTAGCCGGCCAGCCGGTGGGCCACCTGGTCCGCGAAACCGGGGGGGCCGTAGAGACGGAGCCGCTTCTCCCGCCCCAGGCAGAGGCGCACCACCCGATCAAAGCCGATAAAATGGTCCACATGGGTGTGGGAGATGAAAATATCCGAGATGCGGAGAACCTTCCGCGGTGGGAGGGGGGCGGTGTCTCCCAGGTCGAAGAGGATGGCCCGGCGCTCGAAGAGGAAGTCGACGTAGACGCCGGGGTCGTCGAAGGGGCCGTTCACGGGGCTTGGGTGGAACAGGGGGGGCATGGGGCTCCTCCAAAAATGTCACGTGGGGCTACGCATGTGTCGCCCGAATCGGCTCTTTTTCTTTGGATCAGGATGCGAAAGGTGTGCTAGGATTTGCCCGTTAATGAAGACCACCGGAAAGGAACTGGGGAATGGCGGAAAAACGGGACATCACGAGGCACAGGAAGCGGCTTTCACTCCGGTTCGGGACCGACACTCCCACGCGGCTCGCCTTCACCGAGGATGTTTCGGCCCATGGCCTCTTCATCAAGACCACCAACCTCTGCCCGCCGGGAACCCGCATCCAGGTGGAGTTGACCCTGCCCGGCGAAGACTCGGTCTTTCTGGAGGGGATGGTCCGCTGGACCAAGAAGGTTCCCCCCCAGATGATCCATCTCGTGAAGAAGAGCGGCATGGGGGTCATGATCACAAAGTTCATCGCCGGCGAGAAGGCCTACCGGCACTTCATCGACGAACTTCACGGCAAATAACGGCAGCTTCGCTTCTTCAAGCACTCTTTCCTCTCTTTATCCCCCCGCCCCGAGAAAATCGACGATCACTGCAAACGTTTCGCGGGGCCGCTCCTCGTGGGGGTTGTGGCCGCATCCGTCGATCACCGCGAGCCGGGCATCCGGCATCTCCCCCACGAGCCGCTTTCCCTGTCCGATCCGCACGATCCGGTCCTCGCTCCCCCAGATAATCAGGGTTGGCACACTGATCTCCCCGTAACGGGAAGTGATCGCCCCATAGCTTTCCGGGTCGATGGCCCGGGCGCTCCGGATCAGGACCCCTGCCATGCCGCGCCGGCCGAAGCAGCTTTCGTAGCGCCTGATCCGCTCGGGGGTGATGGCGCCTTTGTCGTGGAAGACCCTGGCGAGGGTGTAGCGGACAATGGTGCGCACCGGGATGAGGGCCATGCCGATGCAGGCCAGGAGAGGAATCCGGAGCATGCCCATGAGCCTGGGGAGCTTCTGGGGGTAGGCCGAGGGGGCGATGAGGACGAGGCGGGAGACGAGGCCGGTTTCTCCCCGGTCCAGGGCCTGGAGGGTGACGAGAAGGGCGATGGCGCCCCCCAGGGAGTGCCCCGCCAGGACCACTCGCGAAAGCCCCTTGGCCTCCAGAAAGGCGGCTGTCACGGCGGCCTGCTCTTCTATCGAATAGGAGCCGGCGCGGGGTTTGGAGGAAAAACCGAACCCCTTCAGATCAAAGAGATAGAGGGTGAAACGCTCCGTCGGGAAGAGGGAGAGGATGTCGTCCCAGGTGGTGAGAGCCGCCGCGAAGCCGTGGATGAATACCACCGGCACCGGGCCGTTGCCGACGATGCGGTAGCTGATGTCGACGCCGGCCCCGTAGGCGAAGGTGAGTCTGTCGCCCATGGCGGTGTCAGCAGGAGACGATTTTGAGGGCAACCTTGCGCTGGCGCGGCCCGTCGAACTCGCAGAGGTAGATGGATTGCCAGGTGCCGAGCAGGAGCTTTCCCTCGTTGAAAAAGACCGTCAGGGAAGTGCCGGTGAGGGTCGACTTGATGTGGGCGTCGGAGTTCCCCTCCTTGTGGGTGAAGTAGGGGTCGTGGGGGACCAGGCGGTCGAGGAAGGTCAGCATGTCCCGCTGGACGGCCGGGTCGGCCCCTTCGTTGATGGTCAGGCCCGCGGTGGTGTGGAGGACGAAGAGATGGCAGACGCCGCTCGTGACGCCGGAGCTCCGCACCTGTTCCCGCACGAGGGGGGTGATGTCGACGAATTCCGCTTTCGCTTTGCTCCTGATTTCCAGGTATCTGACCATGGCCCCATCCCTCCCCCGGGTGACAATGTGTTACCTGAGCCTCAACTTTTTCAGAAATTTGCCGAGATACTTATTAATGGGGTGATCCCGCCTGAGGAAGCTGACCACCGGCGGTTTGCGCAGGCCGATCGTGCGCAGTTGCGCTTCGATGTGGACGTTTCCCTCGTACAGGAGCCCCTGGCGGAACACGTGGATGGCCTCGTTCGTGCGTCCCGCCAGGAGGTGTATCCTCCCCAGGTTCAGGTAGTGGTCCGAGTTGTGGGGGTCTTTGCGGATCGCCTCCTGGCAGAGCTGGACCCCATGCTCGAACTGGCGGCGCTCCTTGGCGAGGCAGAAGGCAAGATAGGACCAGTTTGCGGGGGTGTTCCGGAGTTTCACCGCCTCTTCGAAGCATTCGAGAGCAAGGGATGTCTTGCCGCTGTTGGCGGCCCGGATTCCCCTGGCGATGAGTTGCTCTACGTTTGTGCCGGGCACGGCTTCCTCCTGACAAAGTATCTGGTAGTATTATAAGGGTTTGAGGGGTGGTGTACAGACGGCAGTTTGAAAATTAAATCGTAACCGCTGGTTTGTTTTGTGGTATACGTAAAAAACTTTTACCCATACTAAAAAGGAGGGGGCATGAACATCCACGAGTACCAGGCAAAGGAGATCCTGAGTTCCTACAGCATCCCGGTTCCCCGGGGGCGGGTGGCGCTTACGTCGGACCAGGTGGAGCGAGCGGCCAAGGAGATGGGGGGACGCTGTGTCATCAAGGCCCAGATCTACGCCGGCGGCCGCGGCAAGGCAGGGGGGGTGAAGCTGGTCCACCACCCTGAGCAGGCGCAGGATTACGGCAAGGAGCTCTTCGGCAAGCGGCTCGTGACCCCCCAGACCGGTCCCGAGGGGCTGAAGGTGCGCCGCATCCTCGTGGAGGAGGCGGTGGAGATTGCCCGGGAGTTCTACCTCTCCATCACCCTGGACCGGGCAACCTCCCGCTACTGCCTCATCGCCTCGGCTGAAGGGGGAGTGGACATCGAGGAGGTGGCCCAGAAATCCCCCGAGAAGATCCATGTCCTCACCATTGATCCTTATACGGGGCTGCGCCCCTACCAGGCCCGCAAGATCGCCCTGGCCCTTGGGCTCACAGGAACCCTCTGCGAGGACTGCGTTGAACTGATGCAGAACCTTTACAAGGTCCTTCTCGACAAGGACTGCTCCCTGGTGGAGATCAACCCCCTGGTGGTGACCCGGGCCGGCTGGCTCATGGCCATGGACGCCAAGATCAATTTCGACGACAACGCCATCTTCCGACACCGGGAATACCCCGATATGATGGACTACTCCCAGCTCGACACCCTGGAGATCAACGCCGGCAAGTACGACCTCTCCTATATCAAGCTCTCCGGCAACATCGGCTGCATGGTGAACGGCGCCGGCCTTGCCATGGCCACCCTGGACGTCCTCAAGGAGTTCGGGGGTGAACCGGCCAACTTCCTCGACGTTGGGGGGGGGGCCACCCGCGAGAAGGTGGCCGAGGCCTTCAGGATCATTCTGGAGGACAGCGACGTGAAGGGGGTCTTTGTCAACATCTTCGGCGGGATCATGCGCTGCGACGTCATCGCCCAGGGGATCATCGAGGCGGCCTCCGAGGTCCACTGCACCCTCCCCATCGTCGTCCGGATGGACGGCAGCAAGGTTCAGGAGGGGAAGCAGCTTCTGGTCGACTCGGGGCTCAACGTCCAGTCCGCCGACTCCCTCGGCGAGGGGGCGGAGCGGATCGTGAAGATGCTGGGGTAAATGGTTCCGTAGGGGCGCCGCTTGCTGCGCCCGGATATGCGGAATGATCTGGGCGCGGCAAGCAGCGCCCCTACACATCAATTGACGGAGATCATCAATGTCCATTCTCATCAACAAGGATTCAAAGATAGTCGTTCAGGGGATTACGGGCCGCAGCGGCCTCTTCCATACCCAGCAGTGCCGTGACTACGGCTCGAAGATCGTGGCCGGCGTCACCCCCGGCAAGGGGGGGATCCACATCGAGGGGATTCCGGTCTTCAACACCGTGGAGGAGGCAGTGAAGTACACCGGCGCAAACGTCTCCATGATCTTCGTCCCGCCGCCGGGGGCCGCCGACGCCATCCTGGAGGCGGCCGACGCGGGGATCGACCTGGCGGTCTGCATCACCGAGGGGATCCCGGTGCGCGACATGGTGCCGGTGAAGCGGGTGGTGCAGCAGACCAAGACCCGCCTCGTGGGGCCCAACTGCCCCGGCGTCATCACCCCCGGCGAGTGCAAGGTGGGGATCATGCCCGGCTACATCCACAAGCCCGGTAAGATCGGCGTCGTCTCCCGCAGCGGCACCCTCACCTACGAGGCGGTGAAGCAGATCACCGAGGCGGGGCTCGGCCAGTCCACCTGCGTCGGCATCGGTGGCGACCCCATCATCGGCATGCAGTTCATCGACGTCCTGAGGCTCTTCAACGAAGACCCGGACACCGAGGCGGTCTTCATGATCGGCGAGATCGGCGGGAGCGCTGAGGAGGACGCCGCCGAGTGGATCCGGGAGAACATGAAGAAGCCGGTGGCCGCCTTCATCGCCGGCGTCACCGCCCCCCCGGGGAAGCGGATGGGCCATGCCGGCGCCATCATCACCGGCGGCAAGGGGAAGGCGGAAGACAAGATCCGCACCCTGACCGAGTGCGGCGTCGTTGTCGCTCCGAGCCCCACGAAGATGGGAGTGGCGATGCTGGAGGCCCTGGGCGCGGAGTAGGGCCGCTGCCGGGATGTTTTCTTGAGAAGGGTCATGTCCGTTGGGGCATGCCCCTTCTTTTTTGCCAGGTTTTTGTGTATCCTCCCTTGAGATAAACGTTTTCTGTGTTTTGCTTGGATTGGGGCATCGGCTCATGTGTGCTTCGGCAGCGGCACCGGATTCTGGAATGGAGGAGCCATGGGCGAAAAGTCGGGCGTGGGCGTTGAACCGCAACGGGAGATAGAAGCGTTGCGTGCGCGCATCCGTGATTTTGAGGTGCGGGAGGCTGAGTGCGGTTTAGTGCATCAGGAACTGCTCCAGACCCGCCGCGCATGGGAGAGCATCTTTCAGGGGCTCGCCCATCCGACGGTGATCCTCGATCCCCGGCACGTGATCATCGCCGCCAACAGGGCCGTGGTGAAGGCCTCGGGGATGAGCGAAGGGGAGCTTGCCGGCAGGAAGTGCTACGAGGTCTTCCACAACCCCGGGAGCACCGAGCCGCCCCGTGGGTGTCCCATGGAGAAGTTGCTCCTCTCGGAGGGTGTGGAGACGGTCGAGATGGAGATGGAGGCCTTTGGCGGCGTTTACCTCGTGTCGTGCACCCCTGTCTTTGACGAGGGGGGGAATCTGGACAAGATCATCCATATCGCCACCGACATCACCGCGCGCAAACGGGCCGAGGAGGCCCTGCGGGAGAGCGAGGAGCGGTACCGGATCGTGGCCGACTACTCCACCGACTGGGACTTCTGGCTCGCGCCAGACGGCACCATGGCCTACGTATCGCCCGCATGCCGGGATATTAGCGGGTACACCCCCGAGGAGTTCTACGTCAATCCCGGTCTGAACGGGGCAATCGTTCACCCCGACGATCGCGAACTGATGGAGCGGCACAACGCGGAGGCGCCGTATTCCACCAATAAGCACTCAATGGAGCTGCGCATTATCACCAAAGCGGGCGAAACCCGCTGGATATCCCATGTCTGTCAGGCTGTCTTCGACAGCGGGGGGAGGCTTCGGGGGCGCCGCGCCAGCAATCGCGACATCACGGCCCTCAAACGGGTAGAGGAGGAAAACCGCCGGCTCCATGCCGAGCTTGAGCAACGGGTCGCGGAGCGGACCGCCCAGCTCGAAGCGGCCAACCGCGAGCTCGAATCCTTCAGCTATTCGGTCTCCCACGATCTGCGCGCCCCCCTGCGCCACATAGAGGGGTTCACCAGCATCCTTATGGAAGATTATGCCGAGGAGCTCAACGAGACGGCGAGGGGGTATCTTGAGCGGGTCGTCCGTGCCGCGGGGCGGATGGAGGAACTGGTTGACGCCCTCCTCAAACTTTCGCGGTACACCCGGGACTATATGACGTTCGAGCCGGTGGACCTGAGCGACATGGCCCGGGAGATCGTGGCGGAATTTTCGAAATCCGATCCGGAGCGGAACGTGGACGTTACCATCCAGCAGGGGCTCAGGGCCATGGGAGACGTACGCCTCTTGCGGGTCGTGCTGGAGAACCTTCTCGGCAATGCCTGGAAATTCACGAGCAAGGTCGAGCAGGGGGGTATCGAGTTCGGCAGGGGGGAGCGCGACGGGCGCGGCGTCTATTTTGTGAGGGACAATGGGGCGGGTTTCGACATGACGTACGCCGACAATCTCTTCAGCGCCTTCCGGCGGCTCCACGGCAGCGACGAGTTCGAGGGGACCGGCATCGGCCTCGCCACGGTGCGGCGGATCGTCCACCGCCACGGCGGCGAGGTCTGGGCCGATGCCGCACCGAACCGGGGTGCCACCTTCTCCTTCACGCTCCCCCCGGCGTGATGCCGGCTGTCGAGAAAGCAAAAAAGGGCGGCGCCTGAAGCGGCACCGCCCTTTTTCATGGGATCCACATCCGATGATCCTACCCCCGAAGCCCCGCCTCCCTGGCCAGTTGTTGCCAGGCCGGAAGGCTCCGCTCGATCATCCCTTGGTCCACGCAGTAGGCGATCCGGAAGAAGCCGGGGGCGCCGAACCCGGCCCCGGGCACCAGGAGGATCAGGTGCTTCTGGGCCAGCTTCACGAATTCCACGTCGTCAGCCAGGGGTGACTTGGGGAAGAGGTAGAAGGCGCCGTCGGGCCGCACCATTTCGAATCCCATGGCGGTGAGGTTGTCGTAGAGAATGTCGCGCTTGGTCTGGTACTCCGCGATATCTACGGAGGCCCGCTGGAGCTTTGCCACGAGCCGCTGCATGAGGGCCGGCGCGTTAACGAAGCCCAGGACCCGGTTGCTGAACACGGCCCCCTCCATGAACTGCTCCACGTACCGGGAACGGGGGTTGGCGGCCAGGAAGCCGATCCGCTCGCCGGGAAGCGCCAGATCCTTGCTGTGGGAGGTGACGATAACCGAACTCTCCACGTACCGGAAGATGTTCGGTACGTGCTTGCCGTCAAAGCTTATCCGGGCGTAGGGCTCATCGGAGATGACATAGATCTGCCGGTCGTAGCGCCGCTCCACCCGCGCCATCATCTCCCCCAGGGCCCGCAGGCTCTCCTCCGGGTAGATGACGCCAGTGGGGTTGTTGGGGGAGCAGATGATGACAGCCCGGGTCTTGTTGGTGATGGCCGCCTCGATGGCCGGGATGTTCAGCTGGAAGGTCTCCCGGTTGGTCCAGACCTCTTTCGGCACCCCGCCGTGGTTGTCGATGTAGAACTTGTACTCCACGAAATAGGGGGTGAGGATGATCACCTCCTCCCCCGGGTTGAGGATCGTCTTCAGGACCACGTTCAGGGCCCCTCCCGCCCCGCAGGTCATGACCACGTGCCCGGCCCCCACGGCAAGGCCGGAAGCCTCGCTGAGCACCTCGGCCACGGCGGCGCGGGTCTCCGGGTAGCCGGCGTTGTTCATGTACCGGTGCATGCCGGGGATCGGGTGGGTGGCGAGCCGCGCGAACTCCTCCTGGAACTCCCGGGGGGGCTCCGTGTCGGGGTTGCCGAGGGTGAAGTCAAAAACGTTTTCGGCCCCGTGGATCTGGCGCAGGCGCTCCCCCTCCTCGAACATCTTTCTGATCCAGGACGACTTGGAGATGTGGCCGGCGATCTTGGTGGCGATGGGCATGGTGATACCTCGCTGAAAGTAGAGTGTTTGCAACGTTTTAGCACAGGACTTGGTCATGGGCAAGATGGGGATTGGTGAAGAGGTGTGGGGGGGAGCGGCTCTTTTGGGCGTAAAGGCGGGAAGAGGTGGAAATAATGGGGTTATTGGGCTATAAAGGGACGAATAATTGCATCGGAGGTTCTTGCGCGCGTGGGGCTTGTGCGCGAGACTTTCCGATCCCGTGTGAGGCATGAATGAACAGGTATCTGACCCTTTGGTTGATCGGTGCGGCGATGGTGGCATTTCTGGGTGCCGGCTCCCCGGCGGGTGCCATGTCGGCCTATTCCCGCATTTACAAGATGGAGTGCAGTGAGTGCCATACCAAGAGCATTCCGGAGTTGAACGATTTCGGTATAGAGTTTTACAAAAACCGGCTCGTGATTCCGGGCAAGGAGGGGAGCGGGAAACCGGCCAGCGATCAGGCTCCCAAGGGGGAGGCGACCGCTGAAGGCACGCCGGACAAAACGGCCGTCAAGGGGCCGGCGAAAGTTCCCGCCAAATCACCCGCTGCCGATGGGAAGGAGAGCGGGGAGGAGGCTGAGGAGGAGCAGAAGCCGGTGGAGGAGCCCCCGCCGACGGTGGTCTACCGGGTGAAATCCGCCGATGGGAGCGTCTTTTTCACCGATAACCCGCTCCGCAAGGGGGGCGAACCCGCCGAACAGGCAAGGGGGGCGGGAAAGACGGTCACCCGCCGGGCCAGAAGGGCGGGTGTGCAGCACGGGGTAAAACAGAGTGAGCGGGTACAGCCGGCCATTGAATCCCGAGTGACCGACCGTGCGGTGGCCCCTGTTGTCGCGGAACGGTACCCTAGTTACGAGGAATGCATGGAGCGGGTGATGGTGCGTGCGTCGTCCCCCGGTTCGGCCCAGGAGATGATGGATTTCATTATGGGGGCGGAGAAGAAGTGTGGGGCGTTTCCGCCGGAGAAGCGGTAGAAGGGCGAAGCAAGTGCCTCTCTATAGTCCACGTATGTAGGGGCTCTGCTTGCCGCGCCCTTGTTTCCGTACGTTTCACGCGCCAAAAAAGGCGGAGCAGCACCACCCTTACTTTTTCTTGGTTGTGATCATTCCTGATGGTGTCACGGTTATCTGGTACTGCATCGCCGTACCTTCGTTAATGGTGGCGGTGCCGTCGCTCGGTGCCCCCTTGCGGTCGAGAAGCCTCACGGTTCCGTTGGGATTGAACTGCACGGAGACATTGGCCATCGATGTGCCGCCGCTCCCGCTGCGGATGGCGGTGTTCGCAGGGCTTTTCTGGGTCTGCACCTGCGTCCATCCGGTTTCCTGGGTGTTGTAGGCCTGATTGCCCCGCAGCAGGGTGTAGCTGCTGCTGTTGGGCTTGAAGACCACCATGTGCTGCTGGTTTCTGGTGATGGTAAGGGAGCGTGCCTCCCGCAGCATCGCCGTCATTCCCCGGGCCGTCTGCCGGTAGCCGAGGGTATTGCGCCAGTCCACAAACGGCGGCAGCGCCACGGCAACAAGTATCGCCATGATGGCAACCGCGATCATCACCTCGATGATCGTGAAGCCCCTCGCCTCACCTCCACCCCACTGTTTTCCCGCTCGCCTCATGGCCACGTCATTGTACTCCCTGTGACTGCAACCCTGTTACTTCTGTCTCCAGTACAGCGGAATGATCCCTCCGCCCGGCGGGGGATTTCCGGTCCCTATGGCGCCGTTGACACCGGTCAGGAGCTTGCTCCCCCCGCCGGGGGTCAGCATGATCCCGACGCCGGAAGGGAGGCCGGAACCGATCTTCTTAACCCGGTCGCTGCGCCGAAGGATGCCGTGGGGGGTCTTGGCCCGCTTGTTGGTGGCGATTGAGATGTCGTTTTTCTTGTCGTAGTTCAGGACCGCCTCGCCGGTTTTGTAGTTCAGGGCGTAGATTCGGGCGGTGCCGAGATTGTCCGGCGAAGCGCAAGGGTCGGTGGAGGTGGTCGGCGAGTCCGGCGTGTGGGTGGTGAAATAGGCCACCTTGTTGAACACAAGGGGGGAGCCGAGGACCTTTTCGCCAACCTTTTTGCCGTCGTTCTCTTCGAGCCTGATGTACCAGCCGTAGTTCGAGGAGGCGTTGAGACTGTTCAGGGTGGTGCTGATGGAGTTGGAGTCGGTGGTGTCCTCCTGGAGCAGGTCGGCCGTCACGTCCATCAGATTCTTCTCCGTCAGGGGCTCGTCGGGCTGTCCTACCTGTCCCTTGTCCTTGACGGCGTAGATCCGGTCGACCACGGCGGTGTTCAGGGGGTGTTCCCGGTCGCCGGTGCCGAAGAAGATCATCTTGTGGTCAATCTCCGACACCACCGTCGGCTTGGAGAAGATCTTCCTTCCCACATCCGCCGTTAATGGGGGGTTGGAGGCGAAAAGCCACTGGGCGGTCCAGTTCGTCTTGTCCGAGTTCCCCACGTCGAAACGCCAGATGTTCCCGCCGGTGTCCGCGGCGTAGAGTCTGGACGTGTACCCGTTGTTGTTCACGTCGATGGCGGCGATCTCCGAGGGGAAGGAGAAGTTCATGGAGGAGTAGGGAGCCTTGCCGCTGTCGTAAGTGAAGCCGTGAATCTTGCTCCCGGTCTCCAGATCCACGAGATAGACACCCCTTCCCTTGGGGTTGCGCTGCCCCGATGTCCCGCTGCTGGTGGCGTTCCCATCGCCCGACTCGCCCAGCAATACCGTCGCGGTGCCGGTGAACTTCTGCGTGGCGCCGAACCGGCCGTCCTCGTTCACGTTGTCGTAGCCGGCACCTATGACGGCGACGATCTTGTCGCTGGTGACGCCGCTGGTGGTGATCTTCATCCTGACGATTTTCGGTTCGCTCCAACTCTCGGCCAGTTCAGCGAAATCCGGTGTCGCGGGGGAACCCGATGTGGGGAAGGTGTTCGAGATGCGCCACAGAAACTTTGGTGCATCGGGGGTTGAGACATCGAGGGCGAAATAGGAGCCGGTGGCTGTGGTGGATGCGGCGCCACCTCCCCGCCGGGTGCCGAAGAGGAGAATGACCTTGTCCTTTATGGGGTCGATGGTACCGTCCTTGTTCACGTCATGGACATAGGCCGCCGGCGTCGAATCCACGAAATAGGCATGGACCTGGTCCGCCAGATACTGGAGATTCGGCAACAGTGTCGGCGGGATGAAACCCCACAACTCTTCGCCGTTGCAGTCCCTGAACGCGTGGAGCATGCCGTCGTTGGCGCCGACGAAGATGATCGACTTGTTCTCCTCGCATTTGCCCTCGTTCGATAGGGCGAAGGACTTGTAGTTCACGACCAGGGGCTTCGAGTGAAGCACATCCCCCATGGTCCATGCTCTGTTCTCGCTGGTGTTGCCGTCATTATCCTCATCATAGATATCCTGGCCACGAACAAAGGCGACCAGTTCGTCCCGGGTGGCGTTGTCGGTAACGCCGAGCATGGCGGGTGTGATGTTCGTGCTGGCGAAGTCCACCAGGGTTGTGCCGGTGGGTGTCACGGTGTGGATGGGCCGGGAAGAGGCCGTCTTTCCCAGCAGCAGCTGGCCGGCTCCTCCTTTGTCCGTGAGGCTTCCGTCGTCGGTCGTGCTCCAGTAGGACCTCGCATCATCCCGCAAGGAGCCGTTGAAGGCCTCCTTGGGAAGGTCCAATCCGGTGTTGTCGTCCGTTCCGTTGCTGTCTTCGTCCACGTAGGTGGCGTTGTCGCCCATTACGTCGATGATGGCGGGGTTGTTCCCCGATGAGACACCGTATTTCTTCAGGTTTCCCCTCCAGAACGCGTCGTTGGCGGGCTTGAAAAATCCCATGAAGACCCTGCCGCTGCCGTAGGTCCTGTTTTCGGGGCTCACCGGCACCACGGGGGCCGCGATTGAGGTGTCATCGGAAGTAAGATTGCTCAGGATATCGTTGAAAGCCGCGCTCAATTCCGCCTGGGAGCCTGCTTTGATGCTCACTACCGTATCATAATCCGGATCATCCGGTTTTTTCCCCTGTCCGTCGCGGGCGGCCTCATCGAGGAGGGCCACGGCGGCGGGGTTGGAGCCGGCGACGTCGAAGCCGATGAAGTAGGATGTCACCTTCTGGGGGCTCATCCAAAGGGCCAAGGCCACATCGTCCAGGATGTGGTTCAGGTTGCCGGGCTCAACTCCGTCGCCATCGCAGTCCCCATCCTTTTTCTGGCAAAGATCCTTGCCCGTATCCTTATCGGGAACGCTTAGGGTCTTCAGGACAGCCTCGCCGTCGGCGTTGGACATGCCGTCGGAAACGAAGATGATGATGTTTTTCTGGCAGGAATAATCAACGGGGGAGGTGTACTTGTCTCCCGTGGTGCCGATGGTGTTGCCGAAGGCGCTGGACCCGCCGCCGAAGTATCGCATCGCCTCGAAGAGGGCCTCTCCCATGGGGGTGTTTCCATCGGGGGTAAGGGTATTCACGGCGGCGATGAGGCCGTCCCGGTTGGTGATGGAGCCGGTGAAGATGGCATCCATGTCCTTGACAGTGCTGACATACATTGGGGTCGTTTCGGGGACCGAGGCTTCGAGGAACCTCCCCCCCTGTCCGGTGTTTACCGGGTAGTTGTACACCATGAGGCCGAACTTGATGCCGCTTGTGCTGGCAATAATATCCTTCACCACATCCTTGGCGATGTCGATCTTGCGCCTCATGGCGCTGCTTTTGGTTTTCAGGTAGTTGAGGTAATTGCCGGTATAGTAGGTGTTGATCCCTTTGCCGCTGCAAGTGCCGTCGGCGTAAAGGCTCTTGCCGCGATACAGTCCCATTCTGTTCAACAGATCCTGGGGCTTGCGCCCCCCGCACGAGTTGGTAACGGTGGTCACGTCGTTGATGTATAATTTGTTCGTTGTTTTCTTGCTGGTGGTTGTGTAGACGGCTGTGGGCTTGCACTTTACGCGGTTTGATTCGCATGACTGGGTCTCGTCATAGATTCTGGTCGGATCGTAGGGCTCCCCGGGAACCTTGTCCTCCATGCTTCCCGAGTTGTCGATAATGAGGAGGACATTGGGCTGTACCCCCGTGGAGTTGTAGATGGAGGCATCTCCCAGGTACTGGTCTGGCGCGGCCGGGGCCATTGCCGGAACGAGCGCGGCAACAACGAAGGCAAGAACGGCTGTGGACGCTCTTTTCATGACATCCTCCCCATGATCGGCAGGCATTTAAGGCTTATTCCCACGATTCGGCGCGGTGCGTGTCCCATTCATTCCTCGCCGCTCGGATTGCTGATCAGGTCATAGTTGATCCAGTTCCCCAGTGCCCAGTCCGATGGCTCCGCGGTGGAGCCGCAGGCCCCGTTGGGCTTCAGGTGCCCCTGCCAGACGCCGGTCAGCTTCAGGCTCTTCAGTGTCCCGCGGCAGGTGACCGACTTGGTGAAATCCTTTGCAGACCACCGTAGCCAGATCACTCCGTTGGGGCTTCTGTAGAAAAGCTGCTCCGGTTCGTACGGTCCCGGGTAGATGGTGGCGGGGACGTAGGGTTCCCGGGCGCCGGCGGCGCCGGCCGGGGTGTAAATCCCTGCTAAAACGAGGGCTAACATCCCCGCCGCGATGATGGTTCGGCTGATGGTCATGGTTTTTCTCCTTTGTCCCAATGGGAGGGGTGCGCCGGATTGCTCCTCAGTGGGGCACCACCCTGGCCATCCCCGCCTCGATGTCCGCCTTCGCCTCGTTCGGTCCTTCGGCCTCAACGGAAATGGCAAAAACATTGACCCTGAAGCTCGGTTCCGCCCCGGCGCCCACCCCCGCGTCTTCCTGGTAGCCATGTCCCGGCGGGGGATTGTTGCGGGCCGAGATGAGATTCACCTGGATGTCCGCCTTGTTGGTAGTTCCCGGAATGGTGTAATCCTCTATCGTTCTTGATGTTGTCGAGGAGTCCGGAATGATCGAAGTGTAGATGGCGGCATCGGTCATGGCGTACTCCACGGCCGCGTCGGCTGCAAAAAACGTTTCGAGGGTGTTGCGGAAGTTGCCGGCAATCTTGATCTCCGTGGTGGACGAGGTGAAGAGGGTCGCCCCAAGGATGGTCAGCAGGAGCAGCATCACGAGGACGATGAGCAGCGCTGCTCCCCGCTCGTTGCGGAGCGGGGTCCGGGGGTCGGCGCTCTGTGTGGGGGCGGTCGGTGTCATGGGAGAGCTAGCGCCTGTTCCTGATGGTGACCACGGAGGTGATCTGCCGGGTTTTCGCCCCCCCCGAAAGGGGGACGGTTGTGGTGGTGGCGCCGGTGAGGGTGATCCGCACCCCCCGGATGGCGGCCACGCCTTCGGGAAAATTACTCGTATCGTCCGGCGTATTGTTCTCGGTGGTCCCGTCACTGTTCAGGTAGCTGAAGCACAGGGACGAGAAGGGGCCGGCGATCGTCTCCGCTGTCCCCAGGTTGACTCTTCTCTGAAGGCATCTCAGAGCGGAGGACGAATCACAGGGGCCAAGCGAATAGATGATCGTGTCATATCGGGGATCAGGGGTTGAAGGGGTGGGTGGTCCGACCGCTGCGATCATGTCCCCCGCAGTAATGGTGGTGCCGGTGGCGAAGCTGCTGCCTTCAGGCCGTTTGAAGGTGAGAGGTTTGTATTTCACCACAGTGAGGCAGGAGTCGTCTTTGTTGGCTAACTTGAGGCTTGCATCGGCCACAGGATTTCCCATGCCGATTGGGCGTATGAGCCTGACGGTATTGGCGCCGGTTCCCTCTAGTCCGTCAGCGGATTCAACAGTGTCCACTGCTGTACTGAAATTGCTAAATCCGCTAATGTCTCTGGTCTTGGTTATACGTGCAAAACGCCCCGTGGCTGATGCGGTGTTGATCTGCACGCTCGTTGAATAGTTGTTGAGCGTCCCTTGGGCCAGGGGATTGATGCCGAAGGGGACCAGTGTCCCCGCCATCCTCAGATCCCGCGTAATCACGTCCATTGCGGTTCTGAGGTTCTGTTGGACATCGACCAGTTCCTCTTGGGAGTAGGCATTTCTCAGGTGGGTCAGGTAGACCGAGTAGACTGCCCCCATGATAACCCCGAAGATCCCCATGACAACGAGAAGTTCCACGAGGGTGAAGCCGCTCTTGTCCTTTGCCGAGCCCCCCATCATACTGTTCTTTTCAGACCGGTGATGGTGACCGATCTGTCCCCTCCGGTCACCGTGACGGTTACTCTGACGGTTCCGTCCGTCGGCCCGGCGGTCGTAATGTACGTTGCGCTATACGTGCCGGCTCCCTGAATCGTTATGGACGTGGCTGTCGGTTTGGGGTCGAGGTCGTAGGTCTGCGGGCCCGCCGTGGTGAGACGGCTGTCGTTGGGCCTCCACGACACGATATCCTCCAGAACTTCCTGGGCGAGGGAAGTGGCAACCGACAGCTTCATGGAGATCGAATTCGCGTTCATGGAAACGGTCTGCATCCCGACGAGCGCAAATATTCCGACCGTCATCAGGAGGATGGCCACCAGCATCTCCACAAGGGTGAACCCGTGCTGGTTTTTCAGGGGGGTACCCGTCGTCTCATCAGCTCTGTGGATAGGTAGAGTGGAAAAGCTCACAATGATACCCTTGTGCCGGGGGAAGTAAGTCTCTGTCGTATTCATGTTTTTTCAGCAAGTTCTGTGCCGGTCAACCTGAAACGGCACGGGGGGCAGGCGTTACCGCGCAGAGTGCATCGAAGATACCTGATACTGGTCATGAGCTGCCACTAAAAAATAAGGCTATGCAAACTTTGCATAGCCCCCATGGTTCTTCCCGCCTTTTCCCGCACAGGGACAGCGATCCGCTGCGGATTCCGGTCGAGCCGGTGCGGCGTCTACATGATGGAGAAATTCGTATGGATCGTCCGCTGAAGATCCTCGATCTTGAGGAGCGCCTGGCGGATCTCTTCCCGTTCGTCAGCTGGGAGGGCGTAGGGGTTAAGATAGTAGGAATTGTTCACGATCCCCTTGATCACCTTGATCTGGAGGAGGATGCGGTGCCGGGTCAGGATGGTGTAGGCGTCCTTGAGTCCCTGGGCGAAGGCCGCCGAGAAGCTTCCCTCCCCCTGGAGGAGTTCGATGCGCCGCACGGTGTTCGTGGCCGGTACCCCCTGGTTGATGGCGAGGATGCGGACGTTCATGACCAGGGGCGCCCAGGCCAGCAGCTTCAGGTTGAATTCCCCCTTGTGCTCCCCTGATCCTTCGGTCCAGAGCCGTTTGAGGAAACCGAGGGCCAGTTTCATTTCTGTGGCCGCCTTGGCCATTCCCCAGAGCGCCTGGAAGTAGTCCTGCTCCAGGCCGCGAATCAGTTTCACCAGGTCGTCGGCAAGCTGCCGGTCCCCTGCCACGTGGCGCGCGTCGGAGAGGACGATCAGATCCATGAGGTTTTTGGCGTAATCTTCATACTCGTAGCGGACAATGGCCAGGAGTTTTCTCTTCCATTGGCTGTAGGAGCCTCGCCAGGTGGGGTTCGACGGCATGATGTCGCCGGTGCACTTCTTGAACCCCATCTCCGCCATGCGCTCCACCAGTGTCTCCGAGAATTCCTTGAACCACTGGTCGGCAGCCTCGCCACCGTCGTCGCCGTAGACGATCAGATAGTCTTGGTCGGTGATGAGGGTCTGCTCCTCCCGGCCGTCGCTCCCCATGCTGCAGAGGGCATAGGGGACCGGCGGATTGCCCTTCCCGCCGGATGTCATCTCCTGCTCCACCAGTTCCAGGGCCCGTTCCGCCAGGATGTCGCGGTACTCCGTGCAGGAGGAGTGCAGGGCTGCCACTGACTGGATCTTGAGGAACCGTTCCAGTTCCAGCCCGTTCAGTTCGTCGTGGATTGCCCGTAGTGCTCCATAGTCGGTTTCGCCTCTCACCCGGTCCATGAGCTCGCGACGCCGTCCGGCCACCTGACCCGTGAGGGCGATCTCGTGGTCGATCTCGTCCTTCAGCATTGACAGGATCAGAGGGATGTCGTCCCGTTCCAGAACGCGGACAAAGTCATGGATTCGGGCCATGGTTTCATCCACGGCGGTCTGGATAGTGTCGTTATGCATGCGGTTCCTCGCTCAGCAAAAGCCCTCGTGTAATGAAAAAAGGGGGAAAGCAGCGCTTTCCCCCGATTGTAGCACAAATTATACCGATTTAAGCATCACGTTCTTAGTGGTCGACCGCCTTGGCAATGCCGATGCCGGTGTTCTGGCGCACGTACAGCTCGTCGAACATCTCTTCCGAGCGGCGGCTCGGGAAGGCCAGGGCTGCCACGATTGCCACGATGAAGCCGAGCGGAATGGATACCACGCCCGGGTTCTTCAGGGTGAAGAGCGGAGCGTCGAGGCCGAGCATCGACTTGCCGTCCTTGTTCTTCTCGTAGTCGACCTTGGCCTTGTCGAGATCCTTCAGTTCCTTCGCGGTGAGGACAGATCCCTCAGCCTGCTTCTTCTCGAGGACCACGACCACCTTCTGGGCGTCGGCAGCCACCTTCTTCGGGTAGGTCATGTTGGGGGAAACCATGACCAGGGCGATGGAGACGATGGTGCCGGTCACCAGGCCCGCCACGACGCCGGCGGTGTTGAACTTCTTCCAGAACAGGGAGAGGACGACGACCGGCAGGTTCCCCGAGGCGGCAACGGCGAAGGCCAGGGCCACCAGGTGGGCGACGTTCTGCTTCTCGGCGGCGATACCGATGACGATGCCGCAGGCGCCGACCACGAAGGAGGTGATCCGGGCAGCCTTCACCTGCTCGTGCTGGTCGGCGTGGCCACCCTTGATGACGTTGACGTAGATGTCGTGGGCGATGGCGGCGGAAGCAGCCAGGACGAGGCCGGAGACGACGGCGAGGATGGTGGCGAAGGCAACGGCGCAGAGGAAGGCCAGGAGCAGGTCGCCAACGAACGGATGGATGTCGCCACCCAGCTTCTGGGCGAGCATCATGGCGGCCATGTTGCCACCCTTGTCCACACCCATGATGGCCTGCGGGGTCACGTGGATGGCGGCGCCGAAGCCCAGCAGCGTGGTCAGGATGTAGAAGAGGCCGATGATGAACATGGCCACGATAACGGACTTGCGGGCTGCCTGCGCCGTGGGCACGGTGAAGAAGCGCATCAGGATGTGGGGCATGCCGGCGGTGCCGAGCACCAGAGCCATGCCGAGGGAGATCTGGTCGAGGGGGTTCTTGAGGAAGAGCCCCGGCTCCAGGAACCGCTGCCCGTAGTCGAAGCCGGCCACGGCAACGGGATCTTTCAGGACCACCTTCTGGACGTGCTCGATGACGTTGGGGCTGGTGGCGATGTCGTTGAAGAACTGGAACGGGTTCATCCCGGACTTGAGGCCGACCAGGACGGAGAGGAGCGCTGCGCCGGTCATGAGGAGGCCGGCCTTGATGATCTGGACCCAGGTGGTGGCGGTCATGCCGCCGAAGACCACGTAGCCGACCATGAGGATGCCGACGCCGATGACGGCGGTCTTGTAGGGGATTCCGATGAGGAGTTGCATGAGCTTGCCGGCACCGACCATCTGGGCGGTCAGGTAGAAGGTGGAGACGGCAACGGTGGAAATGGCCGCAATGGCCCGGACCGACTTGGGCTCGGTGCGGAAGGAAAGGATGTCTCCCAGAGTGAACTTGCCGGCGTTGCGGCAGGGCTCGGCCACGATGAGGAGCACCGTGATGTAGGCCACGAGCCACCCCACCGAGTACATGAACCCGTCATACCCGTAGAGGGAGATAATGCCGGAAATCCCCAGGAACGAGGCGGCCGACATGTAGTCGCCGGCGATGGCCCAGCCGTTCTGGGTGCCGGTAATGCCGCCCCCGGCGGTGTAGAAGTCGGCCGCCGACTTGGTCTGCTTTGCCGACCAGACAACGACGGCCATGGTGGCGCCGATGATGATCAGGAAGATCGGGATGGTGACCATCGGGTTGGCCTTGAGCTGTTGCTTCTGGTCAGCCGGAGCTGCCGGAACGGCGGCTTTTTCGGTCACGGGGGCGGCCGGAGCGGGCGCTGCTGCCTGAATGGGAGCGGCAACGGCCTGCGCTTCGGTTGCGGCGGGTGCCTTGACCGGCTCGGCGGCATAGGCGAACGTGCCCAGGGAGAGGGCGAGCGTGAATGCAGCAATCAGTTTTTTCATTATCTGGCTTCCTCCTTACTTCAGCTCATCCACCAGCTCGCGGGTGAGCCGGTCGAAGTCTTTGTTGGCCACATGGGCGTAGTACATGGCGATCCCCCAGGAAACGAAGAACTGGGAGAGGGCGAACAGGTAGCCGATGTTGACCCGGCCGAGGATCTTGATCTTGAAGAGGCCGGGGGCGTACGCCGCGCCGATGGGGAGGAGGAAGTAGAAAACGGTGGAGAATACCCACCATCCTACCAGGAAGGTGGTCTTCTTGTGGTGGAGCTCGATGAACTTGGGGTTCTTCGCGATGGCGCTCCAGTCATACTGTCTTTCTGCCATGTCTCGTTACTCCTTTCGATAATGCACTGCTCAGTGAAGCTCATGGTGAGGCGGCGTCCCACCTCCCCGAAAGCCTGAATGAAAAAGGTCCCTGTTTTCCCTCCTTTCGTCGTGTGTTCGGTATTGTGTCCGGCATGGTGCGCCGGGCATCAAGAGGCGGCTACCCTACCCACGCAGAGGCGCCGGTGTGCCGTCCGCGTGAGATGGCAAAGCACACCTCACGGGTGCATGGTCTGAAAAAAACAAAATGGTCCCACTGCAATGGGGGATTGGGTTGGCTGGTACTAAGCGGTCTGGTGAGCGCCGTTTCAGT
Organism: Geobacter sp.; assembly: GCF_030834625.1. Lineage (NCBI taxonomy): Bacteria > Pseudomonadati > Thermodesulfobacteriota > Desulfuromonadia > Geobacterales > Geobacteraceae > Geobacter > Geobacter sp. Next base: position 10,639 of record NZ_JAUQXO010000013.1, on the reverse strand, counting down.
TGGAAATGTCTGGCTATGCGGGGCGCGGCCGACCGACCATGACCTCTGGGGGGTTACACGGAAGCGTGCAATTAGCAGGGTTTCACGAGGTTATGTCTTGCAGCAACAATCATGCGTAAACATGTCCACATAACAATATTCTACTTTGTGTGCGCCGGATAAAATATAACGGGTGTCTATTTGTTTGCAAGACATTTTTTTAAGCGTAGTGAAATGCATGCAACTATCTTTAATGTATAGGTAAAATCTGTTTTATAAATGCACGTACCGTTTATTTTGCAGAACCTAGCACGGTGAATTGAGGGGTGGGAACGGAGTGACGGACGTTTTGAAGTGAATAGACAGTTCCTGCATGAATGGCCTGATGTCCAATTTATTTTATAAAAAAATGGGTGGCAATTCAAAACGGAGGTATAGCTAGGTCTGTTGGTGGCGGGGTTCCTCTGGAGGGAAGGACCGGTAGGATATGAGTAAAAAAAGAGGGGGAAGGTTTCCCTTCCCCCGATACCAGACTCTGATCTGTGCGTAGCGTTTGTTAGTGGTCGATGGCCTTGGCCATGCCGATGCCGGTGTTCTGGCGGACGTAGATCTCGTCGAACATCTCCTCGGAGCGGCGGCTCGGGAAGGCGAGGCAGCCGACGATGGCGGCGATGAAGCCGAGGGGGATGGAGATGATACCCGGGTTCTTGAGGGTGAGGATCGGCTTGTCGAGGCCCAGCATCGACTTGCCGTCCTTGTTCTTCTCGTAGTCGACCTTGGCTTTGTCGAGGTCCTTCATCTCCTTCTCGGAAAGGACCGCGCCGCCGGCCTGCTTCTCTTCCAGCTTTTTGACCACCTTCATGGCGTCGGCTGCCACGGTTTTCGGGTAGGTCATGTTGGGGGAGATCATAACCAGGGCGATGGAAGCGACGGTGCCGACCACGAGGCCCGAGATGACGCCGGCGGTGTTGAACTTCCGCCAGAAGAGGGACATGACGACGACCGGCAGGTTCCCCGAGGAGGCAACGGCGAAGGCCAGGGCCACCAGGTGGGCGACGTTCTGCTTCTCGGCGGCGATGCCGATGACGATGCCCATGGCGCCGACGCAGAGGGAGGTGATCCGGGCGGCCATGACCTGCTCGTGCTGGTCGGCGTGGCCGTCCTTGATGACGTTCACGTAGATGTCATGGGCGATGGCGGCGGAGGCAGCCAGAACGAGACCCGACACGACGGCGAGGATGGTGGCGAAGGCAACGGCGCAGAGGAAGGCCAGGAGCAGGTCGCCGAGGAAGGGAGAGATGTCGCCACCCAGCTTCTGGGCGAGCATCATGGCGGCCATGTTGCCACCTTTGTCAACCGCCTGGATACCCTGGGGGGTGACATGGATGGCGGCACCGAAGCCGAGCAGCGTCGTCAGGATGTAGAAGGAGCCGATGATGAACATGGCTACGATAACCGACTTGCGGGCTGCCTGGGCGGTGGGGACGGTGAAGAAGCGCATCAGGATGTGGGGCATGCCGGCGGTACCGAGCACGAGCGCCATGCCGAGGGAGATCTGGTCGAGGGGGTTCTTGAGGAAGAGCCCCGGCTCAAGGAAGCGCTGCCCGTAGTCGAAACCGGCCACCGCGATGGGGTCCTTCAGGACCACCTTCTGCACGTGCTCCATGATGTTGGGGCTGGTGGCGATGTCGTTGAAGAACGTGAACGGGTTCATGCCGGCCTTGAGACCCACGAGGACGGAGAGGATGGCTGCGCCGGTCATGAGGAGGCCTGCCTTGATGATCTGGACCCAGGTGGTGGCGGTCATGCCGCCGAAGACGACGTAGCCGACCATGAGGATGCCGACGCCGATGATGGCGAACTTGTAGGGGATGCCGAGGAGGAGCTGCATGAGCTTGCCGGCACCGACCATCTGGGCGGTCAGGTAGAAGGTGGAGACGGCCACGACGGAGATGGCGCAGACGGCCCGGACCTTCTTGGGCTCGGTGCGGAAGGAGAGGATGTCCCCCAGGGTGTATTTGCCGGCGTTGCGGCAGGGCTCGGCCACGATCAGGAGCACCGTGATGTAGGCCACGAGCCAGCCCACCGAGTACATGAACCCGTCATACCCGTAGAGGGAGATCATGCCGGAAATCCCCAGGAACGAGGCGGCCGACATGTAGTCGCCGGCGATGGCCCAGCCGTTCTGGGTGCCGGTAATGCCGCCGCCGGCGGTGTAGAAGTCCGAGGCCGACTTGGTCCGCTTGGCCGACCAGACAACGACGGCCATGGTGACGCCGATGATGATCAGGAAGATCGGGATGGTGACCATCGGGTTGGCCTTGATTTGGGTCTTCTTCTCAGCAGGAGCGGCCGGGGCCGGTACGGCCACCTTGGCAGCGTCGGTGGCTGCTGCGGGGGCAGTGGCTGCCGGTGCCGGGGTGGTGGTGGCCGGAGCCGTTGCGGCGGCCGGAGTGCCGGGAGCCGCCGGGGCCTTGGCAGGCTCCTCAGCGAACGCGAACGAGCCCAGGGAGAGGGCCAGGGTGATGCCAGCAATCAGTTTTTTCATCGCAGACCTCCTTCCTTATTTGAGCTCATCCACCAGCTCGCGGGTGAGCCGGTCGAAGTCTTTGTTGGCCACATGGGCGTAGTACATGGCGATCCCCCAGGAAACGAAAAACTGGGAGAGGGCGAACATATAGCCGAAGTTTATCCGGCCGAGGATCTTGATCTTGAAGAGGCCGGGGGCATAGGCAGCGCCGATGGGAAGGAGGAAGTAGAAGACGGTGGAGAATACCCACCATCCGACGAGAAACGTAGTTTTCTTGCGGTGGAGTTCGACGAACTTGGGGTTCTTGGCGATTGCCGCCCAGTCGTACTGTCTTTCAGCCATGGTTTGTTACTCCTTTCTCCAATATAATCACACATCCATGGAGCGGCGTCCCGCTCCGATTCCGTATCAACTTCCGTATCCGTCGTGTCTCCCCTCCTTTCGTCGAATGGGTTGGTCCCGTTACTCCTCTGGTGCTATAACTTGGCGTAGCCGAACTTCAGGGAAAGCATCTCGGCCCCCTCGCGGAGGGAAGGAACGATCTCATCTTCCAGTCGCGAGGTCATCAACCGGAACGACGGGCCGAGCATGGTGAGGGCGCCGATAACCTTGCCAGCGTAATCCCTCACCGCCACGGCGACAGTGACAATTCCTTCGCCGAGGCCGTCGAAGTCGACGGCGAAACCCCGCTCCCGAATCGTCTTCAGTTCTGTCTGAAGAAGTGCCGGGTCGAGGGTGCCGCCGTTTTTCCGCTTCTTGAAGAATTTCTCCAGGAGATCCGCCGACTCCAGTGACTTGATGGCCTTGCCAGCAGCGTTGGTGAAGAAGGGGAAGCGCTTTCCGACCAGAGAGGTGGTCTTGATGGCCTGATCGCAGTCGACCATGTCGAGGAAGAGAACTTCCTCTCCCTTGAGAACCGCGATATAGACCGCCTCGTCGTGCTTGCGCGCCAGCTTCTCCATGACCGGGTGGGCGTGCCGGATGAGGCTCGTGCTGTTGAGAAGCCTCTGGGCCAGTTCCACCGATGAAATTCCCAGGCGGTAGATGCCGCTGGCGTCGTCCCGCTCCACGAGCCCCTTGCTCTCGAGAGTGGCCAGAAGGCGGAACGCCTTGTTGCGGGAAAGATCGAGTCTTTCCGCAAGATAGGGAAGGGTGGCGTGTCGGGTCTCCTCGGTGAGTGTCTCGAGAATATCCAGGGCCTTTTCGACGGTCTGCACCGCGTATGAACTTTTTTCCCTGGTCATCGTTACCTTCCGCCAGTGTTGGGTGCGCAGGTATGTTTTATAAACGATGTTATATTTGTAATTATTTTTTAGCACGGCGTTTTACTGACGTCAAGTTCAATTTTACTAAAAAAATGCTGTTTGCAAAAAAAATACGTCAATTCGGTATATTGATGATAAATCATGTCATATATAGACGCTGAATCAACGTTTAGTTGCACTGCAAAACATGGTTTATTACGGTGCCTGAGCCTGTAGGCGCAGATTTGGCGGTGCTTGGTATTTCATATCAAGTGTAATGAGGTTTGACCGGGTTGCAAGGAGATGGGTGCGCAGATGAGGGCGGAGAGGGGGCAGGCCGGATGTGGGTGAAAAAAGGGCGGGGAAGCGGTCAGTTGAATTTTATCGCTATTCCCTTCGCCTTGATGGCGGTTGACGGGATGAAGAGGTATGTCCCCTTTTCCGCCCGGACCTCGGGGAGGATGATTGCATCGGCGCCAAGCTTGGCGGCTTCGGCTCCCAGTGCGTCGAAGGCCCATTCGTCGGCCTCGTTGGTCAGGTCGTCAATGTGCCCCAACCGTTCGCGACTAACCTCGACGGTGCCGAGCTTGGTATAGGGTCGGAAGATCTCGTCCTGGGAGAGAATGGGGGGGAGCGTGTTCGGGTCAGGGGCGCTGGTGGGGGTCAGGGTAGCACAGGCTGCGGTGAGGATGGCAGAGGCCGCCATGAGGCGAATGAGCCTTCCAGTGCGTGTGGTAGTGGCTCCGGGGATGGTGGTGGGACGGGCCATGGTGTTACCTCGCGGATCGTGGTTTAAGGGGGCCGTAAAACGCCCTGTTCGCTCATTTTACATGAACTTTCGACCTTTACAACCAAGATTTTCCCATGCTAGTATCTGCCGATTTCGGGCGCCGCCCCATACCGTTTTCGCAGAAGGAGCAGTCGCAATGTCGGGACATAATAAATGGAGCACAATCAAGCATAAGAAGGGGGCCGCCGACGCCAAGCGGGGGAAGGTCTTCACGAAGATCATCAAGGAGATCACCGTTGCCGCGAAGCTGGGTGGAGGCGATCCCGCCGGAAACCCGCGCCTGCGCGCCGCCGTGGACAAGGCAAAGTCCGAGAACATGCCCAAGGACAACATCGAGCGGGCCATCAAGAAGGGTACCGGCGAGTTGGAGGGGGTCAGTTACGAGGAGATCGTCTACGAGGGGTACGGCCCTGGCGGCGTTGCGGTTCTCGTGGAGTGCATGACCGACAACCGCAACCGCACCGTCAGCGATGTCCGCAGCACCTTCACCAAGTGCAACGGCAACATGGGTGAAACCGGCTGCGTCTCCTGGATGTTCGACAAAAAGGGGCTCATCGTCGTCAGCAAGGATGTCGATTTCGAGAAGCTCTTTGAAGTCGCGTTGGAGGCGGGGGCCGAGGACGTGGCCGACGAGGAGGAGCAGTACGAGGTGCTGACGGACCCGACCACGTTCATCGAGGTACGTGAAGCCCTGGAGAAGGCCGGGTTTGCCCATGAGTCGGCCGAGGTCACCATGATCCCCCAGACCATGGTGAAGCTCGACGGCAAGAACGCCGAGAACATGCTCAAGCTCATGGACCGGCTCGAGGACAACGACGACGTGCAGAATGTGTACGCAAACTTCGATATCTCCACGGAGGAGATGGAAAAGCTGATGTAAGGTTGGGAAGGTTGGCGGTATTGTGATAATGTGGGGGGCGGGTCTGAGACCCGCCCCTACGAGTTTTGGTCAAGGCACCCATGAGAGTTCTCGGCATCGACCCCGGTTCGCGCATCACCGGCTACGGCATCATCGAAAAGATCGGCAACCGCCTCGTCCATGTGGACAACGGCGCCATCTTTACCGACAGCCACAAGGAGTTTGCGCTCCGTCTCCACAGGATATACGAGGGGCTCTGCCAAGTCATCGAAGAGTACCATCCCGACGCCATGGCCATCGAACAGGTGTTTCTCGCCAACAACGCCCAGAGCGCCCTTAAGCTGGGCCAGGCCCGGGGGGCTGCCATCGTTGCCGGGGTGAATGCGGGTCTGCCGGTCAGTGAGTACACGGCCATGCAGGTGAAGCAGGCAGTGGTGGGGTACGGCCACGCCCGTAAAGAGCAGGTGCAGCAGATGGTCAAGTCACTCCTGAATCTCCCCGAGATTGCCCAGGCCGACGCCTCCGATGCCCTTGCCGTGGCGGTCTGCCACGCCAACTCGGCCGGCATGAACACTATCCTTCGGAGCATCAGATGATCGCGCTTCTCACCGGAAGGCTCGCCCACAAATCCCCCGACGCCATCATCCTCGACGTGAACGGGGTCGGCTACCGGGTACAGATCCCCTTCTCCACCTACTACGAGCTTCCCGAGGAGGGGAAGACCGTTTCCCTCTCCATCTACACCCACGTGAAGGAAGACGCCATCAGCCTCTTCGGGTTCCGGACCGTGGTCGAGAAGCAGTTCTTCCAGCTCCTCATCTCCGTTTCCGGCATCGGCCCCAAGATGGCCCGGGACATCCTCTCCAATATCCAGCCCGAGGAGCTGGCCGCCGCCATCGTCCAGGGGAACCTGGTCAGGTTGTCTGCCATCCCCGGCATCGGCAAGAAGACCGCCGAGCGGCTCGTGCTGGAACTGAAGGAGAAGGTTCGCAAGATGGACGTGGCGCCGCCGGCCAGGGAAACGGCCCCCAGCGAGGCCCCTCCCGAGGTGGCCGATGACGTGGCCTCCGCCCTCGTGAACCTGGGCTACAAGGAAGCGGTGGTGCGGAAGGTGCTGGCGGAAATGACCATCGAGCCGGGCGCCTCCACCGAGGCGGTCCTCCGGCAGGCCCTGAAGATATTGATGAAATAAGCCATGACCCGACTCGTTACACCCGACATAATCGAAGATGATCTGATCGAGTCGTCTCTGCGTCCCCGGGCCCTGGACGACTACATCGGCCAGGAAAAGGCAAAGGGGAATCTGCGGGTCTTCATTGACGCAGCGCGAAAGCGGGGCGAGGCGCTGGACCATGTCCTCCTCTACGGTCCGCCGGGTCTGGGGAAAACAACCCTGGCCAACATAATCGCCTGCGAGATGGGGGTGAACATCAAGTCCACCTCCGGGCCGGTCATCGAGCGCCCCGGTGATCTGGCGGCAATCCTCACCAACCTCGAGCCCCACGATGTCCTCTTCATCGACGAGATCCACCGCCTCTCCCACGTGGTGGAGGAGATCCTCTATCCGGCCATGGAGGACTACCAACTCGACATCATCATCGGCCAGGGGCCCAGCGCCCGGACCATCAAGCTTGATCTGCCGAAATTCACCCTCGTGGGGGCCACCACCCGGGCCGGCCTCCTCTCCTCGCCCCTGCGGGACCGCTTCGGGGTCATCTCCCGGCTCGAATTCTATACCGATGACGAACTTACCACCATCGTCACCCGCTCCGCCCGCATACTGAACATCGGCATCGAGCAGGAGGGGGCGCGGCAGCTGGCCCGCAGAAGCCGCGGCACCCCCCGCATCGCCAACCGCCTGCTGCGCCGGGTCCGGGATTTCGCCCAGGTGCGTGCCGACGGGGTAATCACCGCCCAGGTAGTGGACGATGCCCTGGCCCTTCTGGAGATCGACGAAAAGGGGTTCGATCAGATGGACCGGACCATCATGCTCACCATCATCGACAAGTTCGGCGGCGGCCCCGTGGGACTCGACACCATCGCTGCAGCCATCGGCGAGGAGCGGGATACCATCGAGGACGTCTACGAGCCGTTCCTCATCCAGCACGGCTTCATCAACCGCACCCCCCGTGGGCGCGTGGCGACAAGGGCGGCCTTTGAGCACTTCGGCCGCGTTGCGCCGCCGTCGGCCCAGGGGACCCTGTTCTAGTGTTCATCCCATGCAACTCGTCTTCGACTTCCCCGTAAACCCAAAGTACTCCCTTGACAACTTCGTCGTTTGCTCCGGCAACGAAACCGCCTATCGCTTCGCCCGGCGACTGACGGATGAGGGGGGGGCGGAGAACCTCCTCTACCTCCATGGCCCGTCGGGGTCGGGGAAGACCCATCTCCTCATGGCGATCGGCGCCCGGTTCAGCGAGCGGGCCGGTCTGTCGTCGGTCCCCTGCATCTCCTTCAAGGATGTGGACGAGGTGTACGGGGGAGAATACCCGGCTGAAGCGTTGTCGAAGCTCGCCGAGTGGTTCCGCGACGCCCCGGCGCTCCTGGTCGACGACATCCACCTGATCCCCGACCAGCAGAGCGTCCGTGTGGAGCTCTGGCAACTCTTCAACGACTTCTACCAGGCGGGCCGCCCAATCGTCATCACTGGTCTCTTCCCCCCCAAGGAGTTGCCGCACCTGGACGGCCATCTCACTTCCCGCCTCCTCTGGGGGCTCGTGGCAAGGGTCGACATCTCCGACGACGACTCCCGCCGTCTCATCATGAAAAAGCTCGCCGATGACCGCCAGATCGTCCTCCCCTCCGACGTCATCGACTACCTCCTCCTCCACGTTCGCCGCGACGTCCCCTCCCTCATCGAGGCGCTGGACGCCATCAGCCGCTTTGCTCTCGCCACCAAACGGAAGATATCGCTTCGACTCGCCCGGGAGGCGTTGGCCCTGTACTTGTGATACCATCTGTCGATGGAAAATGCCGCCTTGCGGCTACGGAATCGGGTGCTGGCTCGTTGGGGGGAAGAGTCGGATGTCTTGCCGTTACTGGACGATGTGTCGGTTTGTTATACAAGTGGCAGTTATTGTTTAATGCACCGAAATTATTCAAGATATCCAATGTGTGCCTGTATGGATTGTCGACATTCTTTACGGTCTGCTGCGAGCGTCATAGTGAGGGTCAATAATTACAGCATGTTGCGAGTGGTACGAAAGTTGCTAAACTATTGATTAATAAAGATGACGAACATGGTACTAACTTCTGTATTTACAAGGAGGTTTATATGAAAAAGTTAGTGGCGGCATCAATTCTTGTTCTTGGAATGGCGGCATCTGCCCAAGCAGTGAACGTCCTTCAGGTGGGGGCACCGGGCGGTCCAGGCGAGGGCACCTATGCGGATTATCAGGCCAGCACGACCATCCCGACAGAAACTGATACGGCGATCACGTCGGGTGGTACCCTCTACGTGGCGGGGGTTTACCAGAATAACAACGTCCTGAGCCTCGGAGGAAAAACCACCGGTACCGAAGACTGGTCGTCGTTTGGCAGCCTCCCATCGGTTTTCAACGGGAAGGGCGCCATCCTGGTTGCTTCCGTACCCGATGGCGACACCGGCACGCTTGCGATTCCTGGCGCGACATTTATCACATCATCCGCAACTGACAGCTACTTCCCGAATAATCACGCTCCCGTCCAGGCCGGTATCGCCGATTTCCTCTTCTATGACATAGGTAACTTCTCCAAGATTGCCGGTGCCGTCCCTGATTTCGATCTTGAGACGGGCGCTGCTGCTGGCCAGATCAAGACTTTTACGGGTATCGCAGTTACCGGCTATGACTGGGTGCACTTTGATGTCATGGCCCTTGAAACGGTGGAGCAAGGTGGCGGACAAAACGTCAGCATCGAAACCAACTGGGCAAACAACCCTGGCTCCCATGACGTAACTTGGAAGCCTGAGAATGGTGGCGGCGGCCCCCAGGAGGTTGTCCCGGAGCCAGGCACGATTATGCTCCTCGGCACTGGCCTGATCGGTCTGGCCCTCTATGGCAGGAGAAGGATGAAGTAACGCGACAAAAGATAAATAAGAGATGGTTATGAAGGGGAGGCGGCGAAAGCTGTCTCCCCTTTAGTGTTGTGGAGGGGCACCGATGGTCCGTTCTATTTGTGGGTGATCTGCCGAGGAGTGAGTTCAAAGAAGGAACGGGGCGGCTTAGAGGCCGCCCCGTTTGTGCAGATTGATGGAAGAATCTAGTGTCGCTTACTTGTAAACCGTCATGGAGATGGTTCCTGCATTGCCGGCTGCGTCGAAGGCCTTGGCGGTTATGGTGTGGGCTCCGGTCGTTACTTTCCGTGTGTTCCAGGAGTAGGCCAGATTGGTGAGGCCGGTTTTGCTGGTTACCAGCTTGCCGTCGATGTACAGCTCAATGCGGCTCACTCCCACATTGTCGCTGGCAGCAATGGAGATGATTGCACTGGTCCCGACCTTCGCTCCGGTGACCGGCGAGGTGATGGCAATCGTCGGGGCAATGGTGTCGGCAGCGTTTGAGACCTTTACAGCCACGTTGCCTGACTGTCCCATGTTCCCGGCGCCGTCGTATGCCACTGCTTCGAGGGTGTAGGTGCCGTCCGGTGTGGTGGTGGTGTCCCACAGGAAGGAGAACGGTGCGGTGGTCGTTGTGGCAAAGGGGGCGCCATTGATGCGGAGGTCCACCTTGGCTACGCCGACGTTGTCGGAAGCCGCGACTGCCACAGACGCCTTGCCTTTCACGGTGCTGGCGCTCGTGGGTGAGGTGATCGAGGTTGTCGGTGCGGTTGTATCACTCAGCGCCACGGCATATTTTGCCGCCGTGAGGCTCTTGAGGACGTTGATCCTGCCGTAGCCGAAGTACTGGTCGAAGCCCGGCGTGCCGATGTCGTCGGCGTTCCTGGTGATGATGTCGACCACCTGGGCATTGGTCAGGGTCGGGTTGACGGAGAGGATCAGCGCCCCGAGCCCTGCCGCGATGGGGGAGGAGAAGGAGGTTCCGCTGACGCTGCCGTAGCCGCCGCCGTTGGTGGTGGTCAGGATGGAGACCCCGGGAGCGGCGATGTCGATGGTGGAGCCGTAGTTGGAGAAGCTCGCCTTGGCGTCGTTGGCGTCGGTGGCCGACACCGACACGACGTTGGTGCAGGCGGCCGGGTAGTAGGGGGCGCTCGTGTTGTAGTTGGACGCCGAGGCGAAGACTATGGCCCCTTTGTTCCAGGCA